>JBBQJU010000024.1:0-16889 GCA_038326215.1 Gemmatimonadales bacterium
CCTCGGACTGCTGCTGGGACTCGCCGGCTTCGACCGCCTCCCGCGCCTCGACATGAAGCGCGCCGCGATTCTCACCCTCGGCGGCGCCGTCCTCATCCCCTATGTCATCGCGGTACTGGTCCGCGCAGATCAGTCGTTCTATCTGGCCCCGCCGGCGGACTGGAGCTGGGCGGCACGGGTGACAGGGTGGTTTCCGGGCTTCCTCGCCCGCAGTGCGCTCGACTCGATCGGCACGGCCGGCGGGCTGCTGGTCGGCTTCGTCGTCTTGACGGCGACCACCCTCGGCACGCTCGCCTGGCATCCCTTGCACCGACTCGAGCGGCCCGCCGACCCGGCGCCACTCAAGGTCGGTCGAGCGGTACCGGTGAAACGCGCCGCTGAGGCCGAGCCGGTGCCGGTGGAAGACGACGATGAGGAGGGCTCACAGGAGGAGCTCTTCCAGCCGTCGAAGGCGAAGCCGAAGAAGCGCACCATGGCCGAAGAGTTGGAACTACCGTTGCCGCCGCCGCGGCCGGTCGATGAGGCGCTGCCGCCACTCGATCTACTCGACCTCCCGAAGGGCGGCAATGTCGAGGCCGATGAGGCCGAGTTGCAGCGCCTCGGTGAGTTGCTCCTCGCCACGCTCAAGACCTTCAAGGTCGAGGGGACACTCGCCGGAATCACCAGCGGCCCGACGGTGTCGCAGTTCGAGGTCGTGCCGGCCTCGGGCGTGAAGGCGGGCCGGATTGTCGCACTGGCGGACGACCTGGCGATCACGATGCGGGCGCAGTCGCTCCGCGTGGCTCCGATCCCCGGGCGCGGCGCGGTGGGGGTCGAGATTCCGAATCCGAAGCCGCGTATGGTGACGCTGCGGGAACTGCTCGCGAGCGATACCTGGCGCAGCTCCACCGCGCTGTTGCCGATCGCGATCGGACGCGACGTCGAGGGGAAGCCGGTCGTCGCCGATCTCGCGAAGATGCCGCACTTGCTGGTCGCCGGCGCGACCGGCTCGGGCAAGTCCGTCGCGATCAACACGATCGTGACCTCGCTGATCTACCGCTACACGCCGCGTGAGTTGCGGCTGCTGATGGTCGACCCGAAGATGGTCGAGCTCTCGATGTACAACGATCTGCCGCACCTGCGGCACAAGGTCGTGACCGACAACAACGATGCCGCCACACTGCTCAAGTGGGCGGTGTACGAAATGAATCGCCGCTATGCCTTGCTCCATGCCAACGGTGCGCGCCAGCTGCTCGATTTCAACAAGAAGGTGCGCGACGGCAAGCCGCTGAAGAATCCCGCGTCGGCGAAACCGTCCTTGACGACCATCGCGAAGGAAGCGCCCGACACGCCGCCCGGTGAGCCGTGGAACGACACGTACACCGAAGGTGAGTTGCCGATGATCGTGCTGATCGTCGACGAGCTCGCTGACCTGATGATGACGGTGCAGGCAGAAGTCGAGCGGCCGCTGGCGATGCTCGCGCAGAAGGCACGCGCCATCGGGATTCACCTGATTCTTGCCACACAGCGGCCGAGCGTGAACGTCCTCACCGGCCTGATCAAGGCGAACTTCCCGTCACGCATCGCGTTCCGCGTGGCGAGCAAGGTCGACTCCCGCACCATCCTCGACCAGAACGGCGCCGAGGCGCTGCTCGGCAACGGCGATATGCTCTTCCTACCGCCGGGGCGCAATGAACCGCAGCGGATCCAGGGTGCCTTCATCAGCACCGACGAGACCGAGCGGGCGATGGCGTGGTACGTCGCCCAGCGTGACGTCGCGGCGCACGGCGGAGAGGAGCATGACATCCTCGAGCTCGTGCGAGCGCATGCCGGGGAAGGGGAGGAGGGCGGTGGTGGTGTCGACGGTGAACGCGACGCCCTCTTCAAGCAGGCGGCGGAACTCTGCCTGCAGCATCAAGGCGGCAGCACCTCGCTCCTGCAGCGCAGGCTCGGCATCGGCTACGGCCGCGCGGCGCGGATCATCGATCAACTGCACGATGCCGGCATCCTCGGCCCGCCGAACGGAAGTAAGCCGCGCGATGTGCTGATCGGGATGCATCAGTTGGAGGAGTACATTTAGCGAACGGCGAACGGCGAACTGCTGCTCGCCGTTCTTTGGCGCCGCCTCGCACTCTCCTGTACCACTCCCTCCCTCCCCAGCGCGCGACCTTGTGCGCGTGTCGACCCCCCGCCGTTCCCCCGATCTCTGGACCGATCCCCGCCATCGCGATGGCTGGGAGGCGGAGCTGGTTGCGTCACGGTGGCTGGTGCGCCACGGCTGGCGGATCGAAGCCCATCGCTTTCGACTCGGCCGGCACGATCTCGACCTCGTCGCTCGCCGGGGGCCGCTGGTGGCCTTCATCGAGGTGAAGTGCCGCCGCTCGGCTACCTGCGGCATGGGGTCGGAGGCCGTCGGTCCGCGGAAGCGCGCCACCATCGAGCGCCTCGCCTGGGCGTGGCTGCTCCGCCATGGCCAGAGCGGCGACCAGTACCGATTCGACGTCCTCGCCCTCGATGGGATGGGACCGGCAGCTCAATTGACCCATATCGAAGACGCCTGGCGACCAGGGTGGCGTTAGTTTGTCACATATGGCGCAAAATAAGACACATTGAGACTCTTGCTTCGGAGTAGTTTCGGGTATAACTTGGTTACAGGTAAGTCAGTGGCCGAAAATGCTCCACTTTAAGTCGCCAGTCGTAGGTCACCGTTCGCCGTTCGCTGTTCGCCGTTCTCCCCATTCGCCAGGATCCTCCCATGTCCGTCACCGAGTCTCGCGTCGACACCGAGAAGAAGAAGGCCCTCAACCTCGCCATCTCCCAGATCGAGAAGCAACTGGGGAAGGGCTCGATCATGCGGATGGGGGCGGACCGGCCCCGCGTGAAGATCGACGCCATTTCCACCGGTGCCATCAACCTCGATGCCGCCACCGGAATCGGCGGCGTCCCCCGCGGCCGGATCACCGAGATCTACGGCCCGGAATCGTCGGGCAAGACCACCCTCTGTTTGCATCTGGTCGCGAACGTGCAGAAGACGGGCGGCGTGGCCGCCTACGTCGACGCGGAGCACGCCCTCGACATCGAGTATGCCAAGAAGCTTGGCGTCGACATCGAGAATCTCCTGGTCTCGCAGCCCGACACCGGCGAGCAGGCGCTGGAGATCGTCGAGATCCTGGTGCGCTCCGGGGCGGTGGACTTGGTCGTCATCGACTCGGTCGCGGCGCTGGTGCCGAAGGCGGAAATCGAAGGCGAGATGGGCGATTCCCACATGGGGCTGCAGGCGCGGCTGATGAGCCAGGCGCTCCGCAAGCTGGCTGGCGCGATCAACCGCACGCACTGCTCGGTGGTCTTCATCAACCAGCTGCGCGAGAAGATCGGGGTGATGTTCGGCAATCCCGAGACCACCACCGGCGGCAAGGCGCTCAAGTTCTACGCCTCGCTCCGCATGGACATCCGCCGGATCGGACCGGTGAAGGAGCGCGAGGCGGTCATCGGCTCGCACGTCCGCGTGAAGGTGGTGAAGAACAAGGTGGCGCCGCCGTTCAAGCAGGCCGAGTTCGATGTCATGTTTGACGAAGGGATCTCGCACACCGGCTTGCTGGTCGACATCGCCTCCGAGGCCGGCATCATCCAGAAGTCCGGTGCGTGGTACTCCTACGGCGAGCAGCGGATCGGGCAGGGTCGCGAGAACGCCAAGCTCTTCCTCAAGGACAACGCGGCCCTGATGGCCGAGGTCGAGATCAAGGTGAAGGAGTCGTTGGGGATGCTGGCCGCCGCTGGCCCGGGCGTGCCGGATGAGGACGACGGCGAGTGATCATCGAGGAGTTGGTCCCTGATCCGCGGCGACCTGGGAGCACCCGGGTCGTCGTGGGCGGACGGCCAGCCTGGACGGTTCCGGCCGACGTGGTCGCGGCGCTCGGTCTCGAGCCGTCGCGACCGATCCCCTCGGGGGCGATCGCGGTGCTCGACGCCGCGGCTGACGAGGAAGCCGCCTTCCGGGCGGCCATCAAGGCGATCGAGCAGCGTGCCCACGGCACCGTCGAATTGACCCGGAAGCTGGGCCGCCGCAGCCACGCCCCCGAGGCGGTCGGCGGGGCGGTGGCTCGGCTCACCCGATTGGGGCTGCTCGACGACGCCGCGTTCGCGCGGAATTTCGTCGAGGTGCGCGCGCGTCGCGGCAGCGGCCCGATGCGCATCCGACACGACCTCGGCCGCCTGGGGGTGCCGACTGCGCTGGTGACTGCGGCCCTCACGGTGCTTCAGGATGAGGAAGCCCCCGACCCCATGGCCAAGACCCTCGCCCAAGCCGAGCGGCGGGTGGCCACGATGAAGGGGCTCACGCGTGACGCGAAGCGACGTCGCCTGCTGGCCTTCTTTGCCCGCCGGGGGTGGTCCGGCTCGGTCGCCAATGGCCACGTACGCCGGCTGGTGGGGGAGGGCTGACGGGCGGGGGTTGGTTAGATTCCGTCCCATGAATGCCGCCCAAATCCGCCAGCGCTTCCTCGATTATTTCGCCGCCCAGGGTCACCACGAGGTGCCATCCTCCACCTTGGTCCCGGCCGACGATCCGACACTGCTCTTTACCAACGCCGGCATGGTGCAATTCAAGCGCACCTTCCTTGGGCAGGACCCGCGGAGCTATGTGCGCGCGGTCACCTGCCAGAAGTGCGTGCGCGCGGGCGGGAAGCACAACGACCTTGAGCAGGTGGGGCTGACCCGTCGGCACCATACCTTCTTCGAGATGCTCGGCAATTTCTCGTTTGGTGACTACTTCAAGCGCGATGCGATCACATTCGCCTGGGAGTTCGTCACCTCACCCGAATATCTCGGCATTCCCGCCGACCGCCTCCGTGTCACGGTGCACCACACCGACGACGAGGCGCGTGCGCTCTGGCAGGAGCTGTCGACCCTTCCCGCCGATCGCATTTATGGCCTCGGTGACAAGGACAACTTCTGGCAGATGGGGGACACCGGTCCCTGCGGCCCCTGCTCGGAGATCTACGTCGACCTGAAGTGGACGCCGGGCAGCACGCCCATTGCGATGTCTCAGGCAGAATTCGAGGTCGAGGCGGAGGCTGGCCGCTTCCTCGAGATCTGGAACCTCGTCTTCATGCAATTCGACCGTTCGGCGGATGGCACCCTGACGCCATTGCCGAAGCCGAGCGTCGATACCGGCGCCGGGCTCGAGCGGATCACCGCCGTGCTCCAGGGGCAGGACGACAACTTCCACACCGATCTCTTCCGGCCGCTGATCGCCGACGTCGAGCGGCTCGTCGGCGCGGCGTATCCTGGTGGGCCCGAAGGTACCGGCATTTCGTATCGTGTTCTCGCCGATCACGCGCGCGCGGTGTCGTTCCTGTTGCTCGACGGTGTCTATCCCAGCAACGAGGGCCGCGGCTTTGTGCTGCGCCGCATCCTCCGCCGCGCCGTGCGCCATGCCTGGCTGCTCGGCCGCCGCGAGCCGACGCTGGTCGAATTAGTGCCGACGGTCGTAGCGCTCATGGGCGACGCGTATCCGATCCTGGTGGAAAAGCAGGCGTTTGTCGCTGACACCATTCGCCAGGAAGAGGCGCGCTTCCTCGAGACCATCGAGGCGGGACTGTCGCGACTCGACGAAATCCGCGCCGCCGGGACTACGCGCATCGCTGGCGACGAAGCCTTCAAGCTGTTCGACACCTTTGGCTTCCCGCTTGACCTCACGGTGCTGATCGCCGAAGAGATGGGCATCAGCGTCGATACCGATGGCTTTGATGTCGCGATGACTGAGCAGCGCGAGCGGAGTCGCGCGGCGGCAGGGAAGGGCAGTGCAGCCACAGGTGCCTCGCGGGTCGACGTGGCGATCGCCGGGGACGGCGCCAAGGCCGCCTTTGTCGGCTACAGCGAGCTCTCGGCGGAGACGACCGTGCTGAGCGACGCGGTCGCGGCGGCGAATGGCATCCTCGTGCTGCGCGAGTCGCCGTTCTACGCCACCAGCGGCGGCCAGCAGGCCGACCACGGGGTGGTCGCCGGTGAGGGTTGGCGCTTCCATGTCACCGACGTCGTCAAGGATGCCGACGTGGGGCAGCGGCTGCTCGGGACCCTTGAAGGAGCCTTCTCGCCGAGCCCGGTGCACGCCACCGTCGACGCGGCGCGTCGCGGCGAGATCGAGCGCAATCACTCGGCAACACACCTCGCCCACATGGTGCTGCGCCGGCATCTCGGCGGGCATGTGCGGCAGCAGGGCTCGTTGGTCGAGCCGACGCGGCTCCGCTTCGACTTCTCGCACGGTGGGCCGGTCGATCCCGCACAACTCGCCGAGATCGAGGCCGAGGTCAACGACCTGGTCCTGGCCAACGCGCCGGTCGACATCCGCGAGATGTCATACCCTGACGCGCTCGCCAAGGGGGCAATGGCGTTCTTCGCCGACAAGTACGGCGACGTCGTGCGGGTGGTGACGATGGGCGACTCCATCGAGCTCTGCGGCGGGACCCACGTGCGCACCACTGGGCAGATCGGGCTCTTCCGATTCACGGCGCAGGGTGGCGTGGCCGCCGGCGTCCGCCGGATCGAGGCGATCACGGGCCACGGCGCCTATGCCGCCGTGCGCGCGGCGGAAGGACGGATCGCGTCGCTGGCCCAGAGCCTCAAGGCACAGCCCGACCAGATCGAGCGCAAGCTGGAGGCGATCCTTGCCGAGCGCGAGAAGCTTGAGGCCCGGCTTGCCGAAGCCCTGAAGGGAGGCGGTGCCGCGGAGGCAACGCGGCTTTCGGCTGGCCCGGTGACGATCCACCTCCGCAGCACGGTCACCGAGGACCGCGGGCAGCTCGGCGAACTCGCCGATGCCTTCCGTGGCGCCGAGAAGACGCAGGCGATGCTGGTGCTGGTGAATCCGACGCTGCCGGCCTCGATCACCGTGGCGGTCTCGGATGATCTGATCGCGCTCCGGAAGGACGCCAATGCCCTGATGAAGCTGCTGACCGGCAGCTTCGGTGGACGCGGTGGTGGCCGGCCGACCTTCGCGAGTGGCTCGCTCGGCGTCGACAATGTCGAGGCCATCATGGTCGATCGCATCGTGCCATTGGTGGCGGAGTGGGTCAGCGCGTGAGCGACGCGGCGGGGGCGTGGTTCGCCGCGCGGACCGAAGGCGCACCGGCCCGACTGCTCGCGGCGAGCGCCGGGTGGTTCACGGCCAGCACCGGGGCGACCGTCGCTGATCGATTGACGGTCGCCGGCCAGCGGGCGCTCGATGCGGCGATCGCCGCGGGCGCGTCGCGTGACGCCGCGCTTGACCTGCTCGCGGCCGACGCCGTGATCACGCTCGCCCTCCTTGCCGAAGCGGAGGCCGACCCGATGGCGTTGCGTGAGCGCGCCGCGGCGATTCGTGCCGCGGTGGCCTCGGCATGATCGACCTGCACTCGCACCTTCTGCCCGGCGTGGACGACGGCTCTCGGAGCGTCGACCAGTCGGTGCGCGTGCTGCGCACCTTCGCGATGAAGGGCATCACCGACCTCGCCTGCACGCCCCACCTGCTCGCGTCACAGCTCGCCGCCGGCTTTCCGCCCGCGTACGATGCCGCGTGGGCGGCACTCACGGCGGTCGCGCCGCCCGAGATTCGGCTGCATCGCGGGGCGGAAGTGATGCTGGACCGGCCCGTTCCGGCGGCGGCCGCCGAGCGGATCGTGACGATCAAGAACTCCCGCTACCTGCTGGTGGAGTTTCCGCGCATGGTCCCCGCCGAGATTGTCGGCCGGGCGCTCTACGAAGTGATCCAACTGGGTCTGGTCCCGATCCTCGCGCATCCGGAGCGCTACACCTCCTGCACGGTACCCAGCGTGCGGGCGTGGCGTGAGCTGGGTGCCGTGATGCAGGTCGACGCCACGACGCTGACGCTGCCACGCAATCGGGGCGATCGGGCACGGGACATCGTTCGTCACGGCCTCGCCGACATTCTGGCCGCCGACAATCATGGTGACGAGCGCAACGTCGCCACGGCCCTCGACTGGCTCGGGGAGCACGAGGGGGCCGAACAGGCGTTGCTCCTGCTCGATGCCAACCCCCGTGCCATTCTGGATGATCAGGCGACCTACGAGGTCGATCCGCTTCCCGTGCGGGATTCCCTGTGGCGCAAGATGCAGCGCATGTTCGAATCCGAATGAGCGACGCTGAACGGATCAGCACCGGCCTGCGTGAGCTTGCGCTGCTGGCGGAACGGGTGGCCGCTCACCCCGACGGCCTTGAGGCCATGGTCGCGGCGATGCGCCGGTGTTTGGCCCAGGGCGGGACACTGTTCTTCGCCGGCAACGGCGGCTCCGCCGCGGATGCGCAGCATCTCGCGGCTGAATACGTCGTGAAGTATCACGCGACCCAGCGACGGGGACTCCGCGCCATCGCGCTCACCACCGACTCGTCGATCCTTACGGCGTCGGCCAATGATCTTGGCGCTGACATGCTCTTCGCGCGCCAACTGGAAGCGCTCGCTCGGCCGGGCGACGTCCTGGTGCTGCACAGCACGTCGGGCAACTCGCCCAATTGCGTCGTCGCCGCCCGGCGGGCTCGCGAGCTCGAGGTGACGACGATCGCAATGCTCGGCGGGGATGGCGGTGCCTTGCTGCCACTGGTCGATCATCCCTATCTGATTCCCGACCGTCGCGTCAACCACGTGCAGGAACTGCATCTTGCCGTGCAGCACCAGATCGCTGGCATCCTCACCGCGGAATTCGGCGGATGATCTCGCTGCAGGGGAAGCGGATTCTGGTGACCGGGGGCTCGCGTGGAATCGGGCGTGCCGTCGCATTGCTGGCAGCCAAGGCCGGGGCCGATGTGGGCATCACGTACCATACGCGGCGGGGCGACGCCGATGCGGTGGCGAAAGCCGTCCGGGCGATGGGGCGCCGGGCCTACGTGGGCGGTGGTGACCTCGGCGATCCGTTGCGCGTCGCGCAGTGCTTTGCCGAAGTGCAGGCGGCCTTCGGCGGGCTCGACGGGTTCGTGGCGAATCACGGGGTCTGGCCGGCGGCGGAGACACCACTGGCGTCGATGGCACCTGAGCGGTGGCGCGAGACGTTGCGGGTCAATCTCGATTCGCTCTTCCTCACCACGCGCGCTGCAATCGGCATGATGCAGGGCAGCGGCCGGATCGTGATGGTGGCCTCGACGGCTGGGCAGCGCGGCGAAGCCTTCCATGCCGACTACGCCGCGTCGAAGGGGGCGATGATTGCGCTGGTGAAGTCTCTGGCGATCGAGTGTGCGCCGGGGATTGCCATCAATGCCGTCGCCCCGGGGTGGGTCGATACGGAGATGACGGCCTCGGCGCTCGGCGAGCCGGAGGCGCGCGCGGCGATCGCCGCGAGCATTCCCTTGCGCCGGGTGGCCAGCGCCGAGGACATTGCCGGGCCGGTGCTCTTCCTGCTCTCGGATCTCGCCCGGCACGTCACCGGCGAGATCCTCAACGTGAACGGCGGCAGCGTCCTCTGCGGCTGATGTCGGAGGCTTCCACGCCAGGTCCCGACCCAATCCGGATTCCCGAGCAGGTCATCCGCATCGTGCGCCGCCTCGAAGAGGCGGGGTACGAGACCTGGTGCGTCGGCGGCGCCATCCGTGATGCCCTCCTCGGCGGCGCCGGCACCGACGTCGACCTCGCCACCGCCGCGCCACCGACGGTGGTACGCTCGCTTTTCCGGCGCACCATCGCCGTCGGCATCGAGCACGGGACCGTCGGGGTGCTCGATGAGCAGGGCGTCCTCCATGAAGTGACGACCTTTCGTCATGATGTGGTGACCGATGGACGGCACGCCGTGGTGGCCTTCGGGGCGTCGCTCGAGGAAGATCTCGCCCGCCGGGACTTCACCATCAACGCGATCGCCTACCATCCGGTACACGACCGCTGGGCCGATCCCTTCGATGGCCGCGCGGACCTGGCCCGTCGCGTTGTCCGCGCGGTGGGCGACCCGGCCCAGCGTTTCCGCGAGGATCGACTGCGGATCCTGCGGGCGCTGCGCTTCGCGTCGCGCCTCGACTTCGCGATCGATCCGGCGACGTGGGCGGCGGCGGTCGCGCAGTCCAGCGACATCGCGCATCTCTCGGCGGAGCGCGTCCGCGATGAATGGGTGAAGGGATTGCGCACCGCGCGTGATCCTGCGGCGCTGCTGCGCCTCTGGCACACCTCGGGCGTGGCGGCGAGTTGGGTCCCCGAATTGGAGGCCGCCCGGCTCGAGCAGCCGGCCCCAGTGCTGGAGGACCGGGATCCGCCCCTGCTGACCGCCTTCTACTGCACACCATCCGCCAGCGTCTGGCGGCGCTTCAAGGGGTCCACCGCAGAGATCCGGCGGGCCGCCGCGATCGATGCGGGGCCGCCGACGCCGCCTGCGGCCGATGGCGAGTCGGTGCGCCGATGGATGCACGCCGTCGGGGAGGCGGTGACGGACCTGACCCGACTCGCGCAGTGGCGCGGTACCACGGCGGGTGGCTGGGATGACGAGGTCGCCGCCACCGTATTGCGCGGTGACGCCACCACGCGCGGCCAGCTGGCCATTACGGGCAACGACCTGATTCGCGCGGGCATCGTCACCCCTGGGCCGGCGCTGGGGGTGCTCCTCGATCGACTGCTCGAGGCGGTGTTGACTGACCCTGCGCGCAACCACGCGCCGCAGTTGCTGGATCGGGCGCGCGACCTGGTGCGCGAGCCGGCCCCATGACCGAATCGCTCTTCGCCCCGCCGGAGCCGCTCGCCGCCCGGATGCGCCCACGCACCCTCGAGGCCTACGCCGGTCAACAGCACCTGCTCGGTCCGGGCAAGCCACTCGGCGAGGCCATCCGCCGCGGGGATGTCGGCAGCATCGTCCTCTGGGGGCCGCCAGGCACCGGCAAGACCACGCTGGGTCGACTGGTGGCACGCCATACCGAACGTGCCTTCATCCCGTTCTCGGCGGTCAGTGAAGGGATCCCGCGGGTGCGCGAGATCATCAAGGACGCGGAGGAACGGCGCCGCCTCGGACGCGGCACCATCCTCTTTGTCGACGAAATCCATCGACTCAACCGCGGCCAGCAGGATGCCTTTCTCCCAGCGGTGGAACAGGGCATCGTCACCCTGATCGGGGCCACCACAGAGAATCCCTCCTTCGAACTGAATGCCGCGCTGCTGTCGCGTGCGCGTGTCTGGGTGCTGCAGCCGCTGGCGCCAGAGGAGATCGCCGCCGTGCTGGAGCGTGCCGTCGCCAGCGACGATGGATTGCGCGGCGGCGTGACGTTGGCCACCGAGGCACGCGATCTCCTGGCCCGCGTCGCCGACGGTGATGCACGGCGCGCACTCACGGTGCTGGAGGCGGCCGCGCAACACGTCGGCACCGGCGGGCTAATCACGCCGGAGGTGGTCGAGGCCACGATGGCGCGGCGCCTGGCCTCGCACGACAAGGCCGGCGAGCAGCACTACGACCTGATCTCCGCGCTGCACAAGGCCGTGCGCGGCAGCGATCCGCAGGGCGCCCTCTACTGGCTCGCACGCATCATGCAGGGTGGGGAGGACCCGATGTTTCTCGCGCGACGGCTGGTGCGGATGGCGAGTGAGGATATCGGTCTCGCTGATCCACGCGCGCTCGACGTGGCGATCGCCGGGCGCGACGCCTTTCATTTTCTGGGCAGTCCGGAAGGGGAGCTGGCACTCGCCGAGGTCGCGGTCTATCTCGCCACCGCGCCGAAGAGCAATCGCGTCTATGTGGCGTGGAAGGCGGCCCAGGCCGCCGCCTCCGAGACCCCGGCCGCCCCGGTCCCACTCCACATCCGCAACGCGCCGACCGGGCTGATGAAAGAGCTCGGCTACGGGGCGGGGTACAAGTATGCCTTTGACGACCCCTCGGGCTTCGTCGCGCAGCAGTACCTCCCCGACGAGCTGCGCGACGCCGAGTTCTACCGGCCGGGGCCGTTCGGGCACGAGCAGCGGATCGCGGAGCGGATGAAGTGGTGGCAGGAGCGCGGGGCGGCCGACGGTGGGCCCCCCTCGACGTCATGACACCGCGCGACCCCAGATACGGCGCAACTATCTTGCGCACAGTCCCATTCGGAGAGGTCCATGCGCGCGCCAATTGAAGTCATCCCCCCGCGGGAGCGTGTCATTCTCGTCGCCGCCCCCCGCAAGGGCAGCAGCGATGCGCAGAAGCTCGAGGAACACCTCGAGGAATTGTCGCGCCTGGTGGACACTGCCGGCGGAGAAATTGTCGGTCGGCTGACGCAGCAGATCGCTTCGGCTTCCGCGGCCACGTTGATCGGTGAGGGCAAGGTCGAGGAGCTGGCCAAGCTCGTTTTCGACACCAAGGCGACGCTGGTGGTGTTCGACGAGGAACTCTCGCCGGCGCAGGGACAGGGGATCGAAGAGCAGACGCGGACCCGCGTCATGGACCGCGCCGAGATCATTCTCGACATCTTCGCGACGCGTGCGCGCAGCCACGAAGCGAAGCTGCAGGTCGAGCTGGCGCAGTTGCAGTACATGCTGCCGCGGCTCACCCGGATGTGGACCCACTTGTCGCGGACGCGCGGCGGCATCGGGCTCCGTGGCCCAGGTGAAACACAGCTCGAAACCGACCGCCGGATGATCCGCACCAAGATCTCGCTGCTCCGCGAAAAGCTGCGCGACGTCCAGCGCCACCGCGAGACGATTCGTTCGGGCCGCAGCGTGATGCTCGGCGCGGCGCTGGTCGGGTATACCAACGCGGGGAAGTCGAGCATCTTGCGCGGACTCTCCGGTGAACACGAGATCTTCGTGGAGGACCGACTCTTCGCCACGCTCGATACGCTGACGCGCGAAGTCGATCTCGGTGACAATCTCCGGGTCCGCCTGAGCGACACGGTCGGCTTCATTCGCAAGCTGCCGCACCATCTGGTCGCCTCGTTCCGCGCCACGCTCGAGGAGGCCGGCGAAGCCGACATCCTGCTCCACATTGTCGATGCGTCCCACGAGGAATGGGAAGACCAGATGCACACCGTCGAGGAGGTGCTCGCCGAGCTGGGGCTGGAGGAGAAGCCGGTCCAGGTGGTCTTCAACAAGCTCGACGCGCTGGCCGACCCGAACACCTTCGCGACGCTGGCGCACGAGCGCTACCCCGACGCGATCTTCACGAGCACGATGCGGATTGACGGCCTCCAGTCGCTGAAGTCGGCCCTGCGGGGCCGGGCGGAGGCCATTCGTCCCGTGGTACGGGTCCTGCTTGATCCCTCGGATGGGAAGCGGCTCGGCCAGCTGCACCGGATCGGGGACGTCCTCCGCCAATCCCTCGAGGAGGGGCAGTTGGCGGTGATGGTCCGCCTCGAGCCCTGGCGGGCGGAGCAGCTGCGGCGCGAAGGCGTCACGGTGCGATAACACCTTTCGGGGAGTGGGCATGAAGCATCTGGTGACCGGCGCGGCAGGATTCATCGGCTCGCATGTGAGCGAGAAGCTCCTGGAACGGGGCGATGAGGTGGTGGGTCTCGACAATGTGAACGCCTACTACGATCCGACCCTCAAGGAGGCCCGGCTCGAGCGGCTACGGCGCTTCCCCAACTTCCGATTTGTGCGGATGGACCTGACCGATCGCACCGGCATGGAAGCGCTGTTCCACGCCGAGCGCTTTCCGCGGGTCATCCACCTCGCCGCGCAGGCGGGCGTCCGCTACTCGGTGACGCATCCCCATGCGTACGTCGACAGCAACATCACCGGCTTCCTGCACGCCATCGAAGGCGCCAGGCATCATGGTGCGGAACACTTCACCTTCGCGTCGACGTCATCGGTGTACGGGCTCGACACCGCGATGCCGTTCTCGGTGCATCAGGGCGTGGATCACCCCGTGTCGCTCTACGCCGCGACCAAGAAGGCCAACGAGTTGATGGCGCACTCGTATGCGCACCTCTACGGCCTGCCGTGCACCGGCCTCCGCTTCTTCACCGTCTACGGTCCGTGGGGACGCCCCGACATGGCGCTCTTCCTCTTCGCCAAGGCGATCCTTGAGGGACGCCCGATCGAGGTGTTCAACCATGGCAAGATGCGCCGCGACTTCACCTACGTCGGCGACATCGTGGAAGGGGTCGTGCGCGTCTCCGATCGTCCCGCCGCCCCGAACCCCGATTGGGACTCGGCCCGCCCCGATCCGGCCTCCAGCTCGGCGCCCTACCGCCTCTACAACATCGGCAACAATCAGCCGACGCCGCTGATGGATTTCATCTCGGCGCTGGAAACGGAGCTGGGGATGACGGCGGAGAAGATCTACGCCCCGATGCAGATGGGCGACGTGCCGGAGACCAGTGCCGACGTGAGCGATCTGGTGCGCGATACCGGCTTCCATCCCGGGACACCGGTGGAGGTGGGCGTGGCGAAGTTCGTGGCGTGGTATCGGGAGTTCTATGGTGTCTAGGGAGCGCTAGGCGCTGATCGCGGTTCGCCGCCACATCGCCACCATTGCCTCCGCGACCGGGCCGTCGCTGTAGCGCTCCAGCACCCGCTGGCGCGCGGCGGCCCCGAGGGGGCGGCAGCGCGAGGGATCGCTGACCAGCCCTTGCAGCGCCCGGGTGAGCGCCGCCCGGTCGTCCTCATTCACGATCATTCCCGACTCGCCCACGACATCGGGGAGCGCGCCGCAGCGGCTCACAATCGCTCCGCATCCCTGCGCCATACCCTCCAGGACAACCATGCCCGTCGGTTCGACCCATTGCGGTGTCGAGCGGGACGGGGCGACCAGCACGTCCACCGAGGCAAAGAAGTCTGCCATCGCCTCGCGGGGGAGGGCACCGAGCCATTCCAGCCGAGAGGAGAGGCCGAGGCGCTGGGCCTGGGCTTCGAGGGCCTCCTGGGCCGGGCCCGTGCCGAGGACACGCAGGCGCCAGTCGCCGTAGGTCTCCGCCAAGGCGTCCAGCAGGAGGTCCACGCCTCGCTCACGCACCAGGCGCCCGACCACCCCGAAGATGACGGGCGGTGGATCATGACGCGCTGGGGAGGCCGCGGGAATTACCAAGCCACTCGGTGGAATCACCGCCGTGGGAAGCGGCGTGCTGCCCGCGATCAGGTGGTCGAGTGCGGGGCGCGAGATACCGGCGAAGCCGCCCGCCCCGTCGCGGACCCGGCGCGCCTGCCACTTCGCGGTGAACCCGGAGGGCCCACCGAGGGACGAGGTCCCCACGAGGACGTAGGGGATCTTGAGATCGCGGGCCGCCGCGGCCCCCGCCTCCGCAGTGGGCGTCCACGGGTCACCGACGATGTGGAGCAGGGCCGGGCCGGTGTCACGCACCGCCGCGCGCAGCGCCTTGCGCGACCACCGCAGGTCCATCGGGTCGTGCACATCACCCCGCGCGGCGACGCGCAGGTATTGGATCTGCCCATCGGCGGCGGTGTCACCGGTCGGACGCGCGACGACGGGAGCGATACCCAGGGCGACGAGGGCGCGCAGGACATCGCGCGCAGGGGACTCCGGAGCAAGCAGGAAGACTCTCACGGGGACAAAGATGGGGGAGTCGGGCTTACTTTCCACCCCATGAGGATTCTTCATCTTGCCAAGTACTACTGGCCACGCTCTGGCGGGATGGAGCGAGTGGTCCAAGGACTGGCCGAAGGGGCGGCGGAACGCGGCCACGAGGCCGAAGTCATCTCGGTGACGGCGTTCGGCGACGCACCGCCCGGACAACGTCGTCGGGCGGCGGTGACGCGCGCGTGGTCCTTCGCCCCGGTAGGGTCGCAGGAACTCGCGCCGACCTACCTGGCGGCGGCGTGGCGACGCGCCGACGTCATCCACCTCCATCATCCGAATTCGTTGGCCGACGTCGCCTATGCGCTGCGGCCGTCGCTGGCGCCGCTCGTCGTGACCCAGCACGCCGACTATGGGTCGTTCCTGTACCGGCTGCCCTCCAAGTATGTCCTCCATCGGGCGGAGGCCATCGTCGTCCCCTCGAAGGCCCACATCGCCCTCTCCCGGGATCTCCGCGGCTTCGAAGAGAAGGTGCATGTCATCCCCTTCGGCATCGATGAGCGGCGCTGGGAGTTGGTGCCGCCACCACCGCCGGGGAACCCGCCACGAGCACTCTTCATCGGCCGCCTGGCGGCCTACAAGGGGGTCGACTTCCTCCTGCGCGCCCTGGCGATGGTCCCGGACCTGCGCCTCGACATCGTCGGAAGCGGCCCAGAGCGGAACCGCCTCCAGACGCTCGCCCAGGCGCTGGCGGTCTCCGACCGGGTGAAGTGGTGGGGGCAATACCCTGACGAGGACCTTCCGCGCCGGATGGCGGACGCCGATTTCTTGGTGTTGCCGTCGGTCGGAACGGAAGAGATGTTCGGCATGGTGCTCCTCGAGGCCATGGCCGCTCGGCGACCGGTGATCACCACCGCCGTCCCCTCGGGCGTTCGTGAGGTGAACGAGGCGGGGGTCACTGGGCTCGAGGTACCGATCCGGGACGCCGGGGCGCTCGCCGAGGCGATGCGGACGCTCGTGGACGATCAGGCCCTGCGGGAGCGGATGGGGATTGCAGGGCGGGGAAGGGTCCAGGAGCGCTTTACGCTCGGACGGATGGTGGATTCCCACATTGCCCTCTACCATACCGTGCGCGGTCCAAAGGGGTAGCAGGGTCCCAGTCCGCCTGTGGATAACTCCATCCGACGGCATTTGTTGGTGCCTAGCTGTGACTATTTGGATGGGGTGGGGGGTATCGGCGAACCAGGGTGTGGAAAAGAATTCACTCGAATGCTGCTCTGTAAATCGTTTCTTGGTAAGTGATTCGGCCCCGTAGCTCAGGTGGTTAGAGCAGCGGACTCATAATCTGACGGTCGGGGGTTCGAATCCCCCCGGGGCCACTGGGTTGTCAGGTCATCCGAAGCGTGGTAATATCCGTCGCTCGGTTCGGGCGATTAGCTCAGCTGGTTAGAGCGCGCGCCTCACATGCGCGAGGTCGGGGGTTCGATCCCCTCATCGCCCACTCGGTCCGAACCA
>JBBQJU010000025.1:0-16296 GCA_038326215.1 Gemmatimonadales bacterium
ACCGCCTCACCAAGATGGCGACCGGCGAGCGGCGCCGTGATGGTTTCGGTAAGGATCGTGTCAAGCAATGGCAGGTCGATCACCATCTGCGTCTCGCCATCCAACGATCCGACCACGGTGACTTCGATGCGGTAGAGGTGCCCGTGGCCCGGTGCCGTGCTCGTCCAGCCGAAGCGGCGCGCATTCTCGGCATCGCTCCACGCCGGCTTGTGGTAGCGATGCTGCGCATGGAACGTCACCACGCGCGTCAGCGAACAGCGCATCGGTGGATGTGTCAGAACTTGAGGCCGAGGCCGAGGAGCAGCGCCGGCACCGGGATGTAGGCACCGATCCTGGCGCTCGGGTTCACCGCGTTCGGGCTGTCCACCGTGCCCGGAGCTTGCGCCGGTTCGTCGGCGTAGGAGTTGGGATACTTCAGATTCCAGAAGTACGCCCGCGCCTCGGCCTTCAAGAAGAGTCGCTGCCCCAGGAAGACCCGGGTGCCGATGTTGGGGGCGAAGTAAAGCTTGGTGCCGAACGTGTACCCGGAAGTGTCAGCCGCTGGCGTCTTGGCGCCGTTCACCAACCCAAGTCCAACGCCGGCGAACGGGGCGAGGGCGTGCCACGACTTGCCGCCCGTCAGGTTCAGCTGCAACGAGAACTCGCCGCCGACGAGTCGGTGGGCGATCGGGCCGGAGACGCGGGTCGCGGGCGGCTTGTCCGCATCGACGATGAAGCGCTCGGTCTGGGCGGTCCAGCCACCGAGGGACAGCTGCAGCGAATGATCCCCGCGGAAGTTCACGCGAGCGCCGAGCATCCGGCCGTTCTGCGGACCGACGCGGATCGGCCCCCCGTTCCCGAAGAGTTGGCCGCCCTGGAACTCCAGCGCCCGGCCGAAGCGAATCTCGCGGAATGGCGACTCGCCTGGGAGATAGCCGACCTGCGCCACGGCCGCCGCGGAGGGGAGGCAGAGCGCCGCAAGGAGGAGCAGGGCAGGACGACGGGATGCGCGCATCAACACCAAGCTACACCTCAGGCAAGCAGAAGGGATCGGCCGGTCATCTCGGCGGGCTGGTCGATGTCCAGCAGGCTGAGAATGGTAGGAGCCACATCGCAGAGCGCGCCACCCGCGGCGCGGAGTGGGGCATCCTGGCCGACGGTCAGGAACGGCACCAGGTTGGTCGTATGGGCGGTGTGCGGCCCACCAGTAATCGGGTCAATCATCATCTCGGCATTGCCATGGTCGGCCGTCACGAGGACGCGGGCACCGACCGCCGCGGCCGCCGCGAGCACCTGCGTCAGCGCACGATCCACCGTCTCTACCGCTTTGATCACCGCGGGGATCACGCCGGTGTGCCCGACCATGTCGGCGTTCGCGAAATTCGCGAGAAAGAAATCGTGGTCGCGTCGGCCCAGCGCGCGGCAGAGCACATCAGCGATCCCCGCGGCGCTCATCTCCGGCGCCAGGTCATAGGTCGCGACCTTCTGCGACGGGACCAACTCGCGTTCCTCGCCGGCCCAGGGGACCTCGTTGCCGCCGTTGAAGAAGTACGTCACGTGCGGATACTTCTCCGTCTCCGCCGTGCGGAACTGCGTCCGGCCGATGGTGCTCAGCGTCTCGGCAAGGATCATCGCCATCGAGAAGGGCGGAAACGCCGACGGAATGGGAAAGGTCTGGTCGTACTGGGTCATCGTCGCGGCGTGGAGCCTCGGGCGGTCGCTGACGTCGAAGCCATCGAACGTGGGGATGCACAGCGCGCCGACAATCTGGCGCATCCGATCGGAGCGATAGTTCACGAAGAAGATCCCGTCGCCTTCCTGCAATCTGGCGATTGGCGCGCCATTGGCGGTCATCACCAGCGGCGTGATGAACTCGTCGGTCTCCCCGCGCGAGTACGCCTCGCGGATCGCGGCCACCGGGTCCGACACCGCGCGGCCGACGCCGTGGACCATGGCATCGTACGCCAACCTCAACCGCTCCCAGCGCCGATCCCGATCCATCGCGAAATACCGCCCGACCAGCGACGCCAGCACGGTGCGCCCGCCACCGAGCTGTGCCATGTCCTGCTGCAGTCCGGCCACCACGTCGATGCCCGACGTGGGCGGGGAGTCGCGGCCATCGAGGAAGCCATGAATAGCGATGCGGGGGACGCCGAGTCGGACGGCGGCGTCGATGGCCGCGCGGAGGTGGCCGTCGATCGCGTGGACGCCGCCCCAGCCGAGCAACCCGGCCAGGTGCAGCGTGCTGCCCTCCCGCACCACCGCGGCACAGACCGCGGCAAAGGCCGGGAGGGTGACGAACTCGTCGCGGGCGATCAACTGGTTGATGCGGACCAGGTCCTGCGGGACCACGCGGCCAGCGCCGAGGTTCAAGTGGCCGACTTCGCTGTTCCCCATCTGCCCGGCGGGGAGGCCGACGGCGAGGCCGCTGGCATCGAGCAGGGTGCGCGGGGCGCGGGCCACGAGGCGATCCCACGTCGGGGTATTCGCCATCGCGATCGCGTTGCCGTCGGTCTCCTCGCGCCATCCCCAGCCGTCGAGGACGACCAGCACCACGGGCGCGGACTGCTTCCGGGCGTTTGACATGCTCCTCCGCGACGTCTACACTCTCAATCCGTGATCGGCGCGCCGCAATCTACCCCTGCCAGAATCTGCCTACCAGCCTGCATGCTGCTGCTGTGGGCCGCGTTCGCGTGGCCGTTCGCGCCGCTCCCGGCGCAGGCCGTCGGCCCGGGTCGCATCGGTACCGAGGCCGAGTTCCAGAAGGAACCGAACGGCACCGCCCTGGGTCGCTTGATGGTTGGCACCGGCGTCACCACGCTCTCGCGCAAGGGGAATTGGGCCGAGGTCCGCTTCGACGGCTGGCTCGCGGCCAAGGCACTCCGGGACGATCGTCGCGATGGCTATGACGTGGCCGTCGCGCTCGCGGCCGGCAGCACGTTGCGGGCGGCCGCCGGCAATGGTGCCACGGTCGCTTCCCTGCGCGCCGGAGCCCTCTTCAAGCGACTCGAAACCAAGGGGGAGTGGGTTCGGGTGCAGCGCAGCGCCTGGATTCTCCAGAGTGCCCTGAAGGCGGCA
Organism: Gemmatimonadales bacterium; assembly: GCA_038326215.1. Classification (GTDB taxonomy): domain Bacteria; phylum Gemmatimonadota; class Gemmatimonadetes; order Gemmatimonadales; family GWC2-71-9; genus Palsa-1233. The sequence goes on from JBBQJU010000025.1 coordinate 3,058, forward strand.
GACACCAAGCCGACCCCGGCGCCACCGGCTGCTGTCGTCACGGCCCCCACCGTCCCCGCCGGCGCCGACACCACCCCGAAGGCCGCCGGGACCTCGACGCTCGGCAGCGGCACCACGCTCTCGACCACCTCCGGTGGCGCCCCGGTTGCCACGTTCGAGGTGGGGGTGCCGGCCACGGTGCTGGAGCGCAAGGGTGGCTGGGCCAAGGTGCAGATCGAGGGATGGGTCCGCGAGGGGAGTCTGGGCGAAGGGACGCCCGATGGTGGGCCATCTGCCGCGGACATTCGCGCCAATCCTGATCGGTACCTTGGCCAGACCGTGGAATGGACGATCCAGGTCCTCGCGATCCAGAAGGCCGACGAGCTCCGCCCCGAAATCCCGCCCGGGCAGCCCTATGTCCTGGCGCGCGGGCCGATTCCTGAAACCGGATTCGTGTATCTGATCGTCAGTGCCAAGGAGGCCGAGCAGTTCCGCGCGCTGGAACCGCTCGCGAAGGTCCGTATTCGGGCGACGATTCGCGCCGGACGGAGCCGCTTCCTCCCGACCCCGGTGCTCACCTTCGTGCGCCGGCTCGACTGAGCCCCGGAGGGGCCCGTGAACGAACAACTCCGCGACCGAATCGTGCGTCGCCTCGACACCCTCCCCGATGAACGGGGGCTGCAGTTGCTCGACTACGTCGAGTTTCTCGAGAGCAAGTACGCCGAGCGATCGGCCCCCTCGAATCTCTTTGCGCGGTTCAGCGACAGTGTCCAGGATACCATGCGGGCCGGGAAGCTCCCGCTCGAGGCCATCTCGGGCACCGTCGGCTTCCTCGACTCGGCCTCGAAGGTGGTGAAGGGGCTCTCGGCGGCCGCCTCGGCGGTGGTGGAGGAGGCCTCACGGACCGCCCAGACGCTGGCGACTCCCGCGCCGCCCAAGGCGGAACCGCCTGCGGTGCCGCCGGCGCCGACCGGGGCGGGTTGATCGGACCCGGCGCGAGGCGCTAGGTTTCGGGATGACTCCCCACTGTATGCTGCGGACGCCGGCAGGCCAGACGTGAGCCGCATTCGGACGACCCCCGGGTTGACGTTCGACGACGTCCTCCTCGTCCCGCGCCACTCGCTGGTGCACCCTCGGCAGGTTTCGACCGCCACCCGCTTCACCCGCGCCATCCCCCTCCACATTCCGCTGCTCTCCGCCGCAATGGATACCGTCACGGAATCCGAGATGGCGATGGCAATGGCGCGTGCCGGCGGCATCGGGGTGATCCACAAGAACATGTCGATCGATCGGCAGGCCGCCGAAGTCGACCGCGTCAAGCGCAGCGAGAGCGGGATGATCCTCAACCCGATCACGCTCGGTCCCGACCGTCCGATCCGCGAGGCGCACGCCCTGATGCGGCGCTTCAAGATCTCCGGCGTGCCGATCGTCGACGGCGACGGCCGCTTGATCGGCATCATCACCAATCGTGACCTCCAGTTCGAACGGGCGCTCGACCGGCCGATCGCCGAGGCGATGACGCGCGACGGGCTGGTGACGGCGCCGATCGGCACCACGCTCGACGAGGCCGAGGCGATTCTGGCCCGGCATCGGATCGAGAAACTGCCGGTCGTCGATGAGACCGGCGTCCTCAAGGGGCTGATCACCGTCAAGGACATCTTCAAGCGGCGTGATCACCCGGACGCGAACAAGGACACGCATGGCCGGCTGCGCGTGGCCGCCGCCGTTGGTGCTGGCGCCGAGGCGATGGTGCGCGCGCGCGCGCTGCTCGACGCCGGGGCGGATGTGATCGTCGTCGATTCGGCGCATGGCCATTCCGAAGGCGTGCTGGAGACCATCGCGGCGCTGCGCGACGCCTTCCCCGATGCTCAGCTCGTCGGCGGCAATGTCGCCACCGAGGCCGGGGCACGCGCGCTGGTCGAGCGCGGCGTCGATGGCATCAAGGTCGGCATCGGGCCCGGCTCGATCTGCACCACGCGGGTCGTCACCGGCGTCGGCGTGCCCCAGGTCACTGCCATCATCGATGCGGTGCGCGGTGCCGGTGAGGTGCCGGTGATCGCGGATGGTGGCATCAAGTACTCGGGCGACGTTGTGAAGGCGCTCGCCGCTGGCGCGGCCTCGGTCATGATGGGCTCGATGCTGGCTGGTACCGAGGAGAGTCCGGGCGAGAGCATCCTGGCGGAGGGACGCCGCTTCAAGATGATCCGCGGGATGGGATCGCTCTCGGCGATGCAGGACGGCTCGGCCGATCGCTACTTCCAGGAAGGCGAGGTCTCCGCGTCGAAGATGGTCCCCGAAGGGATCGAGGGACGCGTGCCGTACAAGGGACCGGTCGCCGAGGTCCTGTTCCAGATGGTGGGCGGATTGCGGAGCGGGATGGGCTACTGCGGCGTGGGTGACATCACCGCGCTCTGCCGGGAGACCGAGTTCATCCAGATCACCTCGGCCGGCCTGCGCGAGTCGCATCCGCATGACGTCACCATCACCCGAGAAGCGCCAAACTACCAGAAATAATCAATCGATCATCGATCATCGATCATCGAGGATCGTTGCTGCCAACGCCGGTCGGCAGGATCGCGTACCACCCCTGTTTCCATCACCACGTCGTCCCTTTAACCCCCAGAGGCCCCTGTGGCTGAAACCGTGCAACGCGAGCAATGGGGCTCGCGCATCGGCCTGATCCTCGCCATGGCCGGCAATGCGGTCGGACTCGGCAACTTCCTCCGCTTCCCGCGCCAGGCCGTGGACAACGGCGGCGGGACGTTCATGATCCCGTACTTCATCGCCTTCCTCCTTGTCGGCATCCCGCTGATGTGGATCGAGTGGGGCGTGGGCCGCTACGGCGGCGTGCGTGGTCAGGGGAGCACCCCGGGGATGTTCGACGCGCTCTGGAAGAATCCGGTCGCCAAGTATCTCGGCGTGCTCGGGTTGTTCATGCCGATCATCGTGCTCATCTACTACTGCTACATCGAGTCGTGGACGCTGGCGTGGACGTTCTTCTCGCTGACCGGCAAGACCCAGGGGCTCGATCAGGTGGGGATGGCCTCGTTCTTCAAGTCGTACGTCGATCTCGAGAACGGCAGCATCCACGGCTTCTGGGTGCCGTTCGGTTTCTTCTTCGCCACGGTGGCGGTGAACTTCTGGGTCGTCAGCAAAGGGCTGACCGCCGGCATCGAGAAGCTGGCGAAGATCGGCATGCCGATCCTCTTCGTCTTTGCCGCGATCCTCGTGGTCCGCGTGCTGACGCTCGATCCGGTCACCATCACGCACGACGGGATCACCACGACGCAGGGGCCGCTGGATGGCCTCCGCTTCATGTACACGCCGGATTGGTCGGCACTCGGGTCGCCGAAGGTGTGGTTGGCGGCCACCGGCCAGATCTTCTTCACCCTCTCGGTCGGCATGGGCTCGTTGCAGGCCTACGCCTCGTACCTGACGAAAAAGGATGACATCACGCTTTCCGGCATCGCCACCGCCGCCACCAATGAGACGGCGGAAGTCGTGCTCGGCGGCTCACTCGCGATCCCGGCCGTTGTGACCTTCTTCGGCGTCGCCGGTGCTGTCGCGGTGGCGAAGGGTGGATCCTTCGACCTCGGCTTCATCTCGATGCCGCTGGTGTTCAACAGTCTGCCGGGCGGCCCGATCGTCGCGGCCGGTGCCGGCATCATGTGGTTCGGCCTGCTCTTCTTCGCCGGCATCACCTCGTCGGTCTCGATGGCGACGCCGGCGCTTGCGTTCGTCGAGGAGAACTTCGGCTGGACGCGCAAGAAGACGGCGTGGTCATTGGCCGCCATCACGATCCTGCTTGGCTGCCTGCACATCGTCTACAATACCCGCGGCTTCCTCGATGAGTGGGACTACTGGGCCGGCACCTTCGGCCTCGTGATCCTCGCGTTGGTCGAGACGATCATCTTCGTCTGGATCTTCGGGCCGGACAATGCGTGGCGCGAACTGCACGAGGGTGCGGCCTGGCAGATTCCGAAGTTCTACAAGCCGATCATCACCTACGTGACGCCGTTGTTCCTGCTGGTGATGATGATCTGGTGGACGGTACAGGACGCCATCCCGACGCTGATGATGACGGGCGTCCCGGCCGAGAATGTCCCGGTCAAGTGGGCGTCGCGCGGACTGATGTTGCTCATCCTCGTCTTCGAGCTCTGGCTGATCAAGAAGGCCTGGGCGAAGAAGGCTCTCAAGGGAGGGACCGCCTGATGGATACGCTCGCGACGGCGGCAGGAGCCCTGCCGCCCAACACGCTCGGGACCAACGCCCTGATTTTCATGGCGATCGCATGGACGGCTGTGCTCGGCCTGATGCTCTGGGCCTTCCGCAAGCTGATGTCGACGCCGGAAACGGAGAAGCTGCCGCCCGCTGGCTCGATTCCGTGAGTCTGTTTCGTACCAAGTCCATCACCGAGGTGATCCCGGACGACGAGGGAGGGCCGAGCCTCAAGCGCTCCCTGACGGCGACGAACCTGACGTTGCTCGGCATCGGCGCGATCATCGGCGCCGGCATCTTCGTCCTCACCGGCACGGCGGCCGCCAACTTCGCGGGCCCGGCGATCGTCCTCTCGTTTGTGATCGCCGGCTTCGGCTGTCTCTTCGCGGGACTCTGCTACGCCGAGTTCGCGTCGATGATTCCGGTGGCGGGGTCGGCCTACACGTATGGCTACGCGACGCTCGGCGAGCTGGTTGCGTGGATCATCGGATGGGACCTGATTCTCGAATATCTCTTCGCGGCCTCCACCGTCGCGGTCGGCTGGTCGGGCTACTTCACCGCGTTCCTCTCGTCGGTGGGGCTGCACATCCCCGCCGCGTTTGCGGGCGCGCCGTTCACGGTCGAGGGAACCCATACGCTGGTGCGCGCGCAACTCTGCGTCGATCCGGCAACGGGCGGCGTCGCCGTTGATGCCGTCACCCGCACCGCCATCACCATCGAGAACTGCGCCTCGGCGGGCTTCACCCTCGGGCAAGGAGTGCTGAACGTCCCGGCGATGCTGATGGTGCTCGCCCTGACGGCCCTGCTCGTGCTGGGCATCAAGGAATCGGCAAAGTTCAACAACATCATCGTGTACGTGAAGGTCGCGATCGTCTTTCTGGTGATCGGCTTCGGGATCAAGTACGTCAACACCGCCAACTGGCATCCGTTCATCCCGCCCAATACCGGCGTATCCGGCCACTTCGGCTGGAGCGGCATCCTGCGCGGCGCCGGCGTGATCTTCTTCGCCTATATCGGCTTCGACGCCGTTTCGACGGCGGCGCAGGAGGCGAAGAACCCCCAGCGCGATCTCCCCATCGGCATCCTGGCGTCGCTGGCGATCTGCACCGTGCTCTACATCGCGATGGCGCTGGTGATGACCGGGATGGCGCACTACACCGAACTCAACGTGGCACACCCGGTCTACGTGGCGATCGAGAAGGCTGGTCCCGCACTCGCCTGGCTCGGCTTCCTCGTGAACATCGGGGCCATTGCCGGGCTCGCCTCGGTGGTGCTGGTCATGCTCATGGGTCAGCCGCGCATCTTCTACGCGATGTCGCGCGATGGGCTCCTGCCGAAGGTCTTCGGCAAGGTGCACCCGAAGTACGGCACGCCGTGGATCGCCACCATCATCACCGGCGTGGTGGCCGCGCTGGTGGCCGGCATCTTCCCGATCGCGCTCCTGGGGGAACTCGTCTCGATCGGCACGCTGCTCGCCTTCGTGATTGTGTGCGGCGGCATCTGGGTCCTCCGAGTCAAGCGTCCCGAACTTGATCGACCGTTCCGCACCCCGCTGGTACCGTTGGTGCCCATCCTCGGCATCGCGATCTGCGGGTACATGATGTACGGCCTCCCGGCGGACACATGGATCCGGCTCGCCGTGTGGATGGCGCTGGGCCTGGCGATCTACTTCGGCTACGGGATCAAGCATTCGCGGCTCCGGGACCGCTGAGGGCCTGCTGTTCGACTATGTTGGTCGCATGACTTCTGCGACCCTCATCCAGCCCAGCGCCGCTGCCCTCGAGGTAGCGGCGTTGTGGCGTCCCGGCATGCGGCTGTGCCTCACGACCCATGTGAACCCCGACGGCGACGGACTCGGCAGTGAGGTGGCGATGGTCCATCTGCTGCGCGCCATCGGCGTCGATGCGATCATCACCAACCCGACGGCGACGCCCGAACGTTTTGCCTTCCTCTTCGCTGACATCCCGGGCGTGGACAAGAGCGACAAGGCCGTCAAGGAGCTGCGCCGCGCCGATGCCATTCTGGTCCTCGACATTGCCGACCTCTCCCGCCTGGGCATCCTCGCCGAGACGGTGCGGGAACGCGGCGTCCCGGTGGGCTGCATTGACCACCATGTCAGCGTCGGGGATCTGCCTGCTGGCCCTCGGTACGTCGACCCGACGGCGGCCGCGACCGGCGAGCTGATCCATCGCCTCGCCACCGAGCTGGGCTGGACCATCACCCCGGAGGCGGCGCGCGCGATGTACGTCGCGCTGGTGACCGACACCGGCGGCTTCCGCTTCTCGAACACCAAGCCGGCCACGTTGCGTGCGGCCGCGGCACTGCTCGAGTGCGGCGTCGATACCGAGCAGACCTACGTCGACATCTACGCCTCGGCGCCGATCGGCCGGCCGCGCCTCCTCGCCGAGGTGCTGCAGACGCTGGTGGTCGAGGACGACTGTGGCTTGGCGTGGGTCACCGTGCCGCCAGGCGCGCTGGAGCGGCATGATGTCGACCCCGACGACCTCGACGGCATCGTCGAGCACGCCCGAGCGGTGCGCGGAGTACGCTTGGCGCTGCTCTTCCGCGAGATGTCGGGTGGGCGGATCAAGGTCTCGCTCCGGAGCGTCGGCAAGGTCGACGTGGCCGCCCTGGCCCGCCAGTTCGGCGGAGGCGGCCACACCAAGGCGGCAGGGGTCGCAATGGCCGGAACGCTCGGCGAGGTCCAGGAGACGATCCTCGCGGCCTCACGCGCCTATCTTCTCGGCACACCGGCCGCCGCAGCGGGGTTGTAGCGGCAGTGGTTAGTGGTAGTATTCGGAAAGCCGAGTATCGCAGTCGGAATTCGCAGTGGAGCAGCCGTGGACATCGTGGAGCGGATCGAGCAGGCCCTCGAGGGCATCCGGCCCTATATCGCCTCGCACAAGGGATCGGTCGAGGTCGTCGACTTCGACCCGGCGGAGGGGCATCTGCTCCTGCGCATGGGCGGCACCTGTCAGGGCTGCGCTGCCGCTACCATCACCCTCAAGCATGGCATCGAGACGCGCCTCAAGCAGTCGGTCCCGGAAGTCCGGAGCGTCGAGGCGGTCTGAGCACATAAGGACGCAACAATGAGCACGACGATGGCTGACGAAGTCCGCGCGATTCTCGACCAGGTGCAGAACCCCCGCACCGGGAAGGGTCTCGTCGCGTCCGGCATGATCCACGACCTCACAGTCGACGCCGCCACCAAGGAGGCGTCGTTCTCCTTCCTGTTGCGCCGGGACGACCCGGCGACGCTGGTGCGCCACGCACGGCAGGCCCTCGGCAACGCCGGCTTTCCGCAGCCGAAGATCAAGGTGACCGATCCGGCCGGCCCTGCGCCGACGACGCACCAGCCACCGCAGAGCGCCGCCGCTGCCGTTCCCGCGCCGACGCCGATGGAAGTGCCGGGGATCCACAAGGTCATCGCGGTGTCGTCAGGGAAGGGCGGCGTTGGCAAGTCGACCGTCGCCGTCAACGTGGCGATCGCGCTGGCCGAGCGGGGATTCAAGGTCGGCATCATGGACGCCGATTTCTACGGCCCGAACCTGCCGCGCATGATTGGCGTCTATGAGCGGCCGATGGTCGAGAACAGCCGCATCATCCCGCTCGACGCCTATGGCGTGAAGCTGATGTCGATCGGCTTCCTCGTTGACCGCGACGCGCCCGCGATCTGGCGCGGCCCGATCATCACCAAGATCATCCATCAGTTCCTGCATGACGTCGCCTGGGGCGAGCTCGACTACCTGATCGTGGACATGCCGCCGGGGACCGGCGACGCGCAGCTGTCGCTGGTGCAGCAGGTGCTCGTCAGCGGTGCGGTGATTGTGACCACACCACAGGAAGTGGCGGTCGGCGATGCGCTCCGCGGCGCCAAGATGTTCGAGAAGGTGAACGTTCCGATTCTTGGTGTGGTCGAGAACATGAGCGGATTCCTCGACCCAGTCACCGGGATGCGGCACGATCTCTTCGGCAAGGGCGGCGGGGCGCGCCTCGCCGAGGAGATCATGTCACCACTGCTCGGCGAAGTGCCGCTGCAGCCTGGCCTGGTCGAGGCCGCCGATATGGGCCGCCCGATCATCGTCGACGCGCCGACCTCGGCGGCCGCGGTGATGCTACGCGAAATCGCCGACCGGATCCATGATCGGGCGCAGGCGGTCGGCGTCACCCTCCCAACGCTCGACTGACGCACCGATCGTCGCGGCTCTCGCTGCGGTCGTCAGGCCGCGGCAGATGACCGCGGCCTGACGGCCGCGGTTGGAAACGGTTAGCTCTCTGCCCGCTGCGCGTTATGCTGGCGTCAGGGCAACCAGGTGACGGTGACGCCGGCGGCCGAGGCGTTCACCGTCACCGTCAATTTCTGCTTCGCCTGCGCGAATCCCGGCGTCGTCCACGTGTCGCCTGCGCGTGTAAACCCCTCGGCATCGAGCGACGAGAGAAAGCGCGAGGCAACCAACTGCACGCCGGTCCCGCGCGGAATGCGCAGCGTGAGGCTCCCCATCGCCAGCGACACATCGGCCTTCAGGTCGCGACGCCAGGTACCGTCGAACGACAGTTCCGCCTTCCCGACCCCGCCCTCGACGCGGATCTCGGCGCAACCGGCATTCGCGATTCCCGTCACATCGAACTCGGCCGCGCCGAGTGTGAAGTCCGCACGGCTGCACTCGCCGCGGTTCGGCGTGGCGAAGGTCACCGTGCTGCGACTCGCCCCGCCGCGGACCGTCAGCGAGAGAATGGTCATTCCCCCGAGATCGAGCGTCGCATCGCTGGCGCCGAGATTGGCCTCGAGCGCCATCGGCACCAGCGGGGCGAAGTCGAAATCGGCGCGCTGCGAGAGCTGGGCGCGCGAGGTGACCCGAAGCCCCGAGCCACCATTCCCCTCGAGGCCAAGGCGGAGGATGCCGGTGCGTGGATCGTACCGATGCACCGGCGTATTCCGCTCGGCGTCGTAGCGGAGTTGCATCCGGTAGAGATCGGTCCCGCTGGACGCACCCACGTGCACCACCCCTGCACCGAAGTCCACCGTCGCGCGCACGAGGCGCTCACCGTTCACCGGGCGTGAGGTGGCCACGGTGCGCATCGACTGCGCGGCAACGGGCGCGGCGGTGACCGCGGCGCTGCAGAGGGCGAGGAAGGCGCGCGGGGCGATCACTTCACGTCCTTCGGTGGACGCTTGACCGCAGGAACCCCGAACTGCGGCGTGGCCCAGAGGTACTCGTCGGTCATCAGTTCCGGCGGAAGGATGCGGCCCGCAAAGTGTTCCCGCATGCCGCCCCGCGAAAGGAGCGCGGCCCCGAAGCCGACCGTCGCCACGCTCCAGGTCAGCAGCACCGCGCCGGCGAAGACGAACGCGCCAGCCACCGGGACCCAGCCGAAGCCGACCCAGGCGAGCCAGATCATCGCCAGCGAGGCGAGGCCAGTGATGACGTAGCGGTAGGCGTTGGGCGACATCATGATCCCTTGCGCCATCCGGCGCCGGGTGATCGTCTCGCCCATCGCATGGGCCACGGCGAGCAGGCCGCCGACCAGCGCGATGATGGCAATCAGCACGTAGACGACCGCGGCGAACGGCACCAGCACCGTGCCGGCGATGGTGAGCACGAGTCCGACGATCAGCATCCCGAAAGTCGGCAGGATCAGGACCTGTCCGAGCAGCCCCACGAGGAAGGCGCGTCCGAAGGAGTGCACCACCGTGTCGGAGACGATCTCGAGATTCGGGCGGCCGAAGGTGACGACGCCGAGCCCAAGAATGATCAACGTGAGGCCGATACCAAGGAGGCCGGCGCCCCGCTGGGCCACCTGCGATGGAATCGAAATCGTGGCCTCGGTCGGGGCGGCATCGACCTCCATCTGGGAGCCACTGATCAGACCGCCGAGCTGCCGGATGTGACCGCCGATCGAGAGCACGTCGCCAGTGATCACCGCACCAGGGTGGAGCACCACGTCGCCATCGAGCGCCACGACGTTGCCGTCGATTCGCCCGTGAATATCGGCATTGCCCTTGAGCACCACCACATGTCCCGTGATTCGCTCCGCAGAGCCGACGGAGTAATCGCCGAGTCGGGCGGTGCCGCCGGTGACGGTGAGGCGAGTATCGGACAGAGGCGAACGGAGGGCGGCGCGGAGATCGTGCTCCAGCGTGGTGGCGTTGTCGAACTGTGCTGGGTTGACCGTCGGTCCCTGTGGCGCCGAGACGGGGACGGCCTGGGGCGTGACGCTGGCGCCCAGAAAGAAGAACGCGGGCAGCACGCTGCGGGCGCGGTAGGACAGCTCTTCGATGGCGATGCTTGGGGTCGAGGCCGCGTGAAGCGGACCAGCCTGCAGGAGCAGCGCGGCGACGAAGAGGGCCGGGAGCCGGTTACCAGCCCGCATCGGTCGCGGGCTCAGCGAGGAGTCGGCTCAGTCCGGTCAGTCCGATGGCGTAGAGCCCGGCACCGCCGACCACGTAGGGAAGCGCGCGAAGGGGGGTCGTCAGCGCCTCGCGGACCGTCCCGAACCAGGGCTGCTCAGCGGTGTTCGCCGCCAGCGCCTGCACCGAGAGCCAGAGCGACTCGCCCACGCCACCCACCGCCGCGCCACTCCAGCCGGTCGCCGAGGCGGGATGCGTCACGGCCCAGGCAAAGCCGGCGGCGACCGCAGTGCCTCCGACCAGCGAAAGTCCGAGGATGCGCCGCTTGGCGGCCACCTCCCGTGGGGTCCGCGTCGGCGCGGTGACCACCTTGATCACCCCGTCGGCAATCGTCACCCGGGCCATCACCCGATCGGCAAAACCGGCGGCCGGCTCAATCGCGGGAAGGCCGCCGAGGAGGGCGACTACCCGGCGGTCGAGGGCAACCATTTCATCGCAGAGGGGGCATGTTGCAACGTGGGACAGCGCGCGCGGAGAACTGAGCCCGCCTACCAAGGCGTCGAGTTCATCTGCGGTCAGGTGCTGCATCGCGGGCTGTGTCATCTGGCTCTTCTACGTCCGGGTCAGAGGGGGAGTTTCAGTCGTCGCGTGTGTCAGCGAGCAGGATCCGGAGCTCGTTGCGGGCGCGATGGATGTAGGTCTTCACGGTGCCGAGGGGGAGGTCCAGCATCTCGGCAATTTCCTCGTACGGGCGCCCTTCGACATGCCGCAACAGGATGCAGGCGCGGTACTCCGGGCGGAGCTGGGCCACGGCCACTTCGATCTGCTTCCCGAGCTCGCGGGCCGTCACTTCCTCCAGGGCGGATTCGGCGCCATCACTGATCTGCAGCGTGGTCGCCTCGACGGCATCGGCGCTTTCGGCATGGGGCGAGCCGTCCAGCGAGAGGGTGTCGAGGGTTCGGCGCCGGAGGTGATCGATGGCGGTGTTGTTGGCGATCTTGAAGATCCAGCTCGAGAACTTGAATTCGGGCCGATAGCTTTCGACGGCATTGAGGACCTTGACGAAGGTCTCCTGCGCGAGGTCCTCGGCGAGTTCGCGGTCGCGCACCATCCGATAGAGCAGTGAGAAGACCGGCCGCTGGTAGCGCTTGATCAGCTCCCGGTAGGCGGCCTCGCGCCCGGCCACGGCGTGCCGAACCACCTCTTGGTCGGTGAGGCCCTTCCAGTCCACACTCCCCTGGGTGCTCACGCGGGTGTCCCTGTGCCTGGGCCGCACATCCGGAGATGCGCCCGGTCGAGGCCCCCGGTAACTTTCCCCGCGATGCCAACTGCCAACGAGGCGCTACCGGTCACGGGCGGGGATGCCAAGCGCGAGTATGTGCGCGGCGTCTTCACCGACATCGCTCCGCGCTACGACCTGCTGAATCACGTCCTCTCCCTGAATGCCGACACCCGCTGGCGCCGCACGGCCGTGGACCGACTCGGCTGGGAGCGGATGCCCGACGGGACCTACCTCGACCTCTGCGCCGGCACCCAGGACCTGGCCGCCGAACTCGGCAACCGGGCGGCCTTCCGCGGTCGCGTGATCGCGGCGGACTTCGTCCCGGCGATGCTGGTGCGTGGCAAAGGAAAGTCCGGGCGCGTCCGTCCAGCGGCGGCGGACGCGCTCAACCTCCCCTTCGAGGATGGCACCTTCGACGGGGCGACGGTCGGCTTCGGGGTGCGCAATCTGATGGATCTCGATGCGGGACTCCGGGAGGCGGCACGGGTGCTGAAGCCTGGCGCGCGCTTCGTGATCCTGGAATTCTCGACGCCGCGGTGGCAACCGCTCCGCAGCCTCTACCTCAGCTACTTCCGGCACATCCTGCCCCGCGTGGGGCGGCTCGTGTCGAAACATACGAACGCCTACGACTGGCTACCAGCGTCGGTCCTCGCCTTCCCCGAACCGGCCGCCCTGGCCGCCCGGATGAAGGCAGCCGGCTTCGCCCAGGTCCAGTGGGAGACGCACTGGGGCGGGATCGTGGCCGTGCATGTGGGGGTACGGGAGGGATCATGACACTCGACACCATTGCTGACTACATCGCGGCCATCGAGAAGATGGGCGAACTGGTCCGGATCACCCAGCCGGTTCGGACCCATCTGGAGATCGCCGAAATCGCCGATCGGACGATGAAGCTCCCGGACGGCGGCCCGGCGCTCCTCTTCGAGCGGCCGATCCTTCCGAACGGGCGCGAGTCGAGCATCCCTGTGGCGATCAACCTCTACGGCTCGCGGAAGCGGATGTGTCTCGCCCTCGGCGTGGACCGCCTCGATGCCATTGGGGACCGGATCGCCGAGATGGTGCAGCTCAAGGTGCCGGAAGGGATCATGGGGAAGCTGTCGATGCTCCCCAAGCTCGCTGAGATGGCGAAGTATCCGCCGAAGACGCGCTCGGGGAAGCCGGCGTGCCAGGAGATCGTCCTTCGGGGTGACGATATCGACCTCGAGGCGCTGCCGATCCTGCAGACCTGGCCGGGCGATGGCGGCTGCTATATCACCTTGCCGATGGTGATCACCAAGGACCCGAAGACGGGTGGGCGAAACGTCGGGATGTACCGGGTGCAGGTGCAGGGGAAAAAGGACCTCGCGATGCACTGGCAGCGCCACAAGAGCGGCGCGGCCCATTGGCGTGAGATGGCGGCGCGTGGCGAGAC
>JBBQJU010000026.1:0-16077 GCA_038326215.1 Gemmatimonadales bacterium
TTCCACGACCATGACTTCGAGTGGTTCATCGATCCCGACGGCGACACGCTCCGCTACTTCGAGTTCGAGATCAACGCCCTCGGCACCGTGTGGGACCTCTTCCTCGACAAGCCCTACCGTGTCGGCGGCACAGCGGACAACAGCTGGACCATCACCGGATTGCGTTCCGCCGTGCACCTCGACGGCACACTCAATGACCCTCGTGACCGGGACCGCGGGTGGACCATTGAACTGGCCGTACCGTGGTCGGCGTTCTCCGACGGCGGACGCACGACCATTCCCCCGACGCCGGGCAGTACGTGGCGAATCAACTTCTCACGGGTGGAGTGGGATCTCGACGTGGCGGACGGCGCTTACCGGCCGCGGCGCGGGGCCGACGGGAAGTTGCTTCGAGAACACAACTGGGTCTGGTCCCCACAGGGCCTCATCAACATGCACGTTCCTGAACGGTGGGGCTTCGTCGAGTTCCTTCCGCCACTCCGCACACCATGAGACGCCACCATGACTGATCGCCGTTCCTTCCTCGCCTCGGTTGGGGCGGGCCTCGTCGCCGGCCGCGCCCTGCCGTTCCTTCCGCTGCGCAGCGACCGCGCCGGCTTCAGTGCCTGGACGTGGGTGCACGGTGGGGGCGCGGTGGACCTCGCGGGCTGGCGCACTCGCTATGCGCGGCTGCGTGCCGCGGGTATCACCGGCGTGCTGGTGGGTGGCGGCGATCTGGCGCTGCACGCCGAGGCGGCACACGCCGAGGGATTGGTGCTGCACGCGTGGACATGGACGATGAACCGGAGTGGCGACAAGGTGGTGAAGGAGGCGCATCCGGAATGGTTCTCGGTGAGTCGCGAGGGGAAGAGCTCACTCACCACGCCGCCCTACGTCGGCTATTACCAATGGCTCTGTCCGACGCGCCCCGAGGTGCGGAGCTATCTCGCGGCCGCGATGGACCGGGTGGCGGCGACCCCGGGCGTCGATGCCGTACACCTCGACTACATCCGACATCCCGATGTCATCCTCCCGCGCAACCTCTGGGAGCAGTACCACCTCGTGCAGGACCACGAGATGGCGCCGTATGACTTCTGCTACTGCGAGGTATGTCGGGAGCGCTTCGGGAAGGAGACGGGCCGTGATCCGCTGGCGCTCCGTGACCCCGCCGCCGACATGGAATGGCGCCGGTTCCGGTGGCGGATGGTGACCGAGACGGTCGAGGTGCTGGCCCGCGCGACGCATGCCCGCGGCAAGGCGATCTCGGCGGCGGTCTTCCCCACCCCGACGATTGCGCGGACGCTGGTGCGGCAGGAATGGGATCGCTGGCCGCTCGATATCGTCTTCCCGATGCTCTACCACTCCTTCTATCGGGAGCCGGTGGAGTGGATCGGGAAGAGTGCGGCGGAAGGGGTGGCCGCACTGCCGACGGCGACGCCGCTGGTCGCGGGCGTCTACCTGCCAGACCTGCCGCCCGAGGCACTTGGCCGGGCGATCCGCTCGGCGCGCGATGGCGGGGCGAGTGGTGTGGCGATGTTTGAAATGGCGGGCCTGACGGACGCGCACCTGGCCATCGTCCGTGCGGCGGTCGGTGCGGCGCGCTGAGGCCGTCGATTACTTCGCGGGCCTGACCTTCTGGCGCTTCTCCGGGACCCACTCAAGCAACTCACCCGGCTGGACGTCGAGCGCGGCACAGAGGCGGTCGAGCGTGTCAGCGGTAAATCGCCCGAATTGCTGGTCCGGATCGGCGAGGCGGTAGGTGGTCGGGGCGGAGAGTCCCGTCACCTGCGCGAGCCGGTACGGCGTCCACCCTTTTTTCTTGAGGATTGCAGCGAGTCGAAAGCGAAGCATGAGCGACCGGGCGAAGGACGGGGAGAAGGGGTCAAAGCTCCCGGGGGCGCCCCGTTGACGTCGGAGCGAAGTAATACCACACATGAACACGGCTGGCAATATTTACTTGTCAGGTAAATAATATTTGGCATAATCATAGTTGCCGATAATATTACCACGTATTACTATTCCCCCTGCATCTCTGGGCGCCGTCGCGTCCTGATGCCGCGGGTGCAGGACCAGCCAGGCGGTGCTCATGTCCGACACTATTTCTGTCGTCCTGATTGACGACAATCGTTTGTTGCGTGAAGGGCTCACCCTCCTGATCCGCAAGCAGCCCGGGTTCCTCGTCCTCGCGGCGTCCGCCGACATCGACGACGCCCTCCAGACCGTTCGCGAGGCCAAGCCCACCGTGGTGTTGCTCGACTTTTCGCTCGAGAATTATGACTCGCTGCGCGTCACCGGCACCGTGCATCAAGAGGTGCCCGAAGCCAAGGTGATCGTGATGGGCCTGCTCCCGACGCAGGAGGACGTCGCCGACTTCGTGACGGCGGGTGCCTCCGGCTTCATCATGAAGGACGCCTCGTTCGAGGATTTTCTCGCCACGATCCGTGGCGTTGCTGCGGGGGAACAGATCCTGCCGCCGGCACTCACCACCTCGCTCTTCACGCAGATCGCCGCCCTGGCGATTCGCAAGGGGAAACCGCGGGTGCTCGAGGCGGTGGGCCTCACCGAACGGGAGCGGCAGGTGATCGACCTGATCGGCGAGGGACTCAGCAACAAGGAGATCGCCGCGCGGCTGCACATCGCCGTGCACACCGTCAAGAGCCACGTGCACAATGTGCTCGAGAAGCTGGCCCTCCGCACCCGGCTGGAAGTGGCGGCCTTCACCCGCGGCATCGATCGTCGTCCCCCCGCCCCGGGCAAGGCCTCAACCGATGGATTGAGGAAGGAACTAGTCCACAACCCCGCCACAAGGCCGATACCCGTCACGGTCAGCCTGCAATAGAATACACGTCCACGCACGTCTTCCACGGGGCCAGGCCCTCACGCCTGACCTCGTCCCGCCCCCTCACCGGGGGGTCGACGTCATGCGATCAAGGACACTTCCCATGGACATCATTGCCTGGCTGGTCGTCGGCCTCCTCGCGGGGCTGCTCGCGTCGTTTGCTGTCGGCGGCGTCGGCTACGGACTCCTCGGCGACATCGTCATCGGCATTGTCGGCGCCGTCGTCGGTGGCTGGCTCTTCGGCTGGCTCGGGATCGTCACGCCGTTCCGCGGGCTCGCGGGCACCATCTTCGTCGCGTTCGTCGGTGCGGTGGTGCTGTTGCTCGTGTTGCGGGCGTTGCGCCCGCGTCGAGCCTAACTTCGTCCCGTTGACCCGAGAGGATTCATGCGTCCCTTGAGCCTTGCTGGCCTCGCCCTGATCCTCGTCGGCGCCTTCCTGCTGATCCGCGGGGGCACCTTCACCTCACGCCGTGACGTCCTGAAGGTCGGCGACGTGAAGTTGACCGCCAACGAGCAGCAGGCCATACCGTCATGGGTGGGCGGCGTGGCCATCCTCGCCGGCGCCGTCGTGCTCGCGGCTGGCACGCGCCGACGCACATGATCGACATCGTGCGCCCCCTGTACCCATTCTGACCAAGGAAGCCCCAATGCGTAACGCCACCCGTCCCATTACCCTCTCCCTACTGACGCTGGCCACTATCGCCGGCTGCGCCACCAACGCGCGTACCGGGGCCGTCGTCGGCGCTGGCGGCGGGGCGGTGGTGGGCGGCGTGATCGGCAAGGTCGCCGGCTCGACCGCGAAGGGCGCCATCATCGGCGCCGTGGTCGGCGGCACGGCCGGGGCACTCATCGGCGCCCGCATGGATCGCCAGGCGCAGGAACTCAAGCAGAACATCCCCGGCGCCACGGTCGAACGCGTCGGCGAGGGGATTCAGGTCACCTTTGCCTCCGGCCTGCTCTACGACTTCGACTCCGACGTCGTGAAGGCCGAGGCGCAGTCGAACTTGCGCGCCCTGGCCGGGAGCCTCGACAAGTACCCCGACACCGATCTGGTGATCATCGGGCACACCGACCAGGTCGGTTCGAGCGCGTACAATCAGGGACTCTCGGAACGCCGCTCCGCAGCCGCGGCCCGCTACCTCTCGTCACAGGGTGTCAGCACGGCGCGCATGGCAACCCGTGGACTAGGTGAGTCCGAGCCGATCGCCAGCAACGAGACGGAGGCGGGACGCGCCACGAACCGTCGTGTCGAGGTCGCGATCTTTGCAAATGCGGCCGCGCGCGCGAAGGCCGGTGGCGGTCAGTGACCCCGAGGCACGCCGCCGCGCTCGCCCTGCTCGCGCTGGCAAGCGGTGGCTGTGCCATCTCGCAGCAGCAGGAAGTCCAGCTCGGTGCCGACTATAGCGCGCAGATTGCCACGCAGCTGCCGCTGGTCAAGGATGCGCAGGTGGTGCGCTACATCACTCAGCTCGGCGAACAGCTGGCCGCAGCGACCGACACGCGCGGCCTCGTGTGGCACTTCACCGTCGTGGACAGCCGCGAGGTCAACGCCTTCGCGGTCCCGGGCGGGTGGATCTACGTCAACCGCGGATTGATCGAGCGGGCAGAAAACATGAGTCAGGTGGCCGGTGTGCTGGCACACGAGATCGGCCACGTGACCCGGCGACATTCCGTCCAGCAGATGCAACAGGCCCAGGGGGCGAATGGCGGGGTCTCCCTGCTCTGCACCCTGACCAAGGTCTGCAACAGCGGGACAGGGCAGGCCGCGATCAACCTCGGCGGCAGTGCGCTCTTCGCGAAGTTCTCGCGCAGCGATGAATCCGAGGCCGATGCCGAGGCGGTCGCCACGACGGTCAAGGCAGGGATCGATCCGAGCGGGATCCCCGGGATGTTTCGCATCCTGCTCAGCGAGCAACAGCGCAACCCCAGTGCGCTCGAAGCGTTCTTCCTCACCCACCCCCTCGCGGCCGATCGGGTGAGCGCGACCGAGGCCCTGATTACGGCGTATCCTCCGAGCGCCCTCCGGGGGCTGACCAAGGAGACGACGGCCTTCCAGACTTTTCGTCGACGGTTGCTTGCCCTGCCCCCATCTCCTGCCGTCAAAGCCCGATGACCGCCGTTGTTCTCGAGCCGCAACCGTTGCCAGATGAATGCCAAGCATTGATCGATGCCGGTCGCGACGCGATGCTCATTGTCGACGGTGAGGGGATGGTCGTCGTCGAGAATCTCGAAGCGCACCGCCTCTTCGGGTGGCCCAAGGGCGAGTTGATCGGGACGCCCATGGCCCGGTGCGTCCCCACGCGTTTCCAGCGCGTGCTTGACCTCTGGCCCTTGCAGTCGACCGACAGCACGACTCCCCGCGCACTCGCCCCGGTGGCGTTGCTCGCTCGCCGACGGGACGGCACCGAGTTCCCGGCCGAGATCTCGCGCACGGTGATCGACCCCTCGCCCGACGGGCGGGCCCTCGTCACCATCCGGGATCTGACCACCTGGCGGCGCACCCAGGAAGGTCTGCTCCGCGAGAAGGAACATGCCGTCACGACGCTCGACTCGATCGGCGACGCGGTGATGACGACCGACCTCGACGGACGGGTCACCTACATCAACCCCGTGGCCGAGCGACTCACCGGCTGGCGGAGTTCCCAGGCGCTCGGAGAACCGATCGACATCGTGCTCAATCTGATATCCGACGTGAACCGGCAGCCCATGGAAAGCCCCGTGGTCCGCTGCCTCCGAGAGGCACGGTCGATCGACATGCCGGAGGGGGTGCTGTTGCTGCGCCGCGACGGCACGGAGGTCGCCATCGGGGACTCCGCGGCCCCGATCATCGACCGCAACGGGATCACCACTGGGGTCGTCCTCGTCTACCACGATGTGAGCGAGCGCCGCCGCACCTCCAAGCGCCTTTCCCACGACGCAACACACGACGGCCTGACCGGGCTGACCAACCGCGCCCAGTTCGAGAGGGAATTGAGCCGGGTCCTGCGGCATGCGGCCGACCACCCCAAGGACCAGGTGGCCCACGTGCTCTGTTGCATGGACCTCGACCATTTCAAGGCGGTCAACGACACCAGCGGCCACGCGGCCGGCGATGCCTTGCTCAAATCGATCGCGGGGCTCTTTGGCTCGCGGATGCGCAAGCGAGACACCTTGGCCCGACTGGGCGGCGATGAATTCGGCGTCCTGCTCGAGGACTGCGCCATCAGCGAAGCCGAGGAGATCGCGGAGGCGCTTCGGATGACGGTGCAGGAGCTGCGGTTCCAGTGGGGCGAGGAAGCGTTCACCCTCGGCGTGAGCATCGGTCTGGTCCCGATCACCACCGCCGCGACACAGTTGACGGCCGCCCTCCGCTCCGCCGACGCGGCGTGCTACGCGGCAAAGGAACAGGGCGGCAATCGGGTCCATGTCGGCCAAATCGCTCCGATGGCGGGGATGGTCGGCCGGGTCCGCGGCGGCGAACGGTTGGCGCAGGCGCTCGCCGAGGATCGATTCGTCCTCCTGGCGCAGGCGATCGTCCCGCTGCAGCCGGAGTCGTCGAGTCGACCGCGCTGCGATATTCAGGTCAGGCTGCCCGGAGAGCGCGGCGGACTCGAGGCGCCGGGCACCTTCGCCGCCGAAGCGGAACGCGCGCGCCTCCAACCCGCAATCGACCAGTGGGTCATCCGGCGGACGGTCACCCTGATGCGGCAGTGGCAGGAGGGGCATCCCGGCAGTCCGCTGCCCCTCTGTTCGATTCCGCTCTCCGCGGCATCACTCGCCGATGACGCGTTGTTGCCGATGCTGCACGCATGCCTGCTGGAGCACGACATGCCGGCGCAGCTCCTCTGCTTCGAGGTCAACGAGGGGGCGGCGTACGGGGCGCTGAACCACTCGGTGCGATTGATTGCGCAACTGAGGTCACTCGGCTGTTCGGTGGCCATCAAGGACTTCGGCAACAGCCTGAGCGCCTTCACCCATCTCAAGGCGCTGTCGGTGGACTACCTGAAGCTCAACGGCCACTATGTGCGGGGGATCCCGAACGTCCAGGTGTATCGCACCATCATTCAGGCGGTGAGCCAGTTGGGGACGGCCATGGAGATTGCCACGATTGCCGAGGACGTCGACACGCTTGAGGCGCTCGAGCAGTTGCGAGGGATGGGAATCGGGTACGTGCAGGGCGATGCGGTTGCCCCGGCACAGCCGCTGGTCGATCTCGACGGCCACGTCGCGCTGCCGCAGGTGCAGATACTGGCCTGAACCCGCCCGGGAGTATCCTTCGGTGGGGAACGCCTCGACCCACCGGAGCCAGAATGACCCAACCTGCGAGCCCTCGCACCATCTGGATCGATGCCGACGCGACGCCGCGTGACGTGAAGGAGATCGTCTTTCGCGCGGCGAAGCGACTCGCCCTCCCCACCATTCTCGTCGCCAACCAACGCCTCGACACGCCACCGGGCAACCCGCAGATCACCGCGGTGCGCGTGGATGGCGGCGCCGACGTGGCCGATGACTACATCGTCGCGCATGCCGTGGCCGGTGACCTGGTAGTGACCCAGGACATCCCGCTCGCTGCCCGCCTCGTCCCCTCGGGGATCACCGTGCTCGACCCGCGCGGCGAAGAGCACACCGAGGAAACCATCGGCGAGCGGCTCTCGATCCGCAACCTGATGGAATCGTTCCGGAGCGCTGGAGTGGTGACTGGCGGTCCGCCGCCCTTCGACCAACGCGCGAAGCAGGCCTTCGCCGCCGCGCTCGACCGTGCGTTGACGCGGCGGCGACCAGGTTAGCCGATCGGCAATCCCGAATGCCGCTGCCGTGATTGGCCCCGCACCGGATGACCCTATCTTCTATGGAGGAACGACCTTCAGGATGCACCACGCAGCGACGGGGGATGCCGTGGCGGAGACGACGCACAAGCGACTCGGTGATGCCCTGCTGGATGCCGGCCTCGCGACGACCGACGAGCTGACTTCGGCCGCCGCCGAAGGCACCAAGGAGCATCATCGCCTCGGCGAGGTCCTCATCGAGCACGGCGTCGTGGAGGAACGCGATGTCTATCGGGCCCTGGCGGCGTTGCATGGGCTTCCCTTCGAGAGCAGCGATACCCTGATCGGTCGCATCGACCCCGCCCTCGCGCACGCCGTCCCGCTGCGGTTTCAGGAATTCCACAAGGTCATTCCCGTCGCGCTCGACGGCCAGGAACTCGTGGTCGCCACGAGCGACCCGCTGATGCTGGTCCCTGAACTCGGCGCAGCACTTGGTGCGAAGCAGGTCCGCCGCATCATCGTGACGCCCACCGATCTCAAGCGTCTCCGCATGGCCATCAACCTGGAGCAGGCCGGGCGGGCGCAGGCGGCCGCGCCCGTGCAACGTCAGGCCGCCGACCTGCTCAGCGCCGACCCCGCCGCCACCGAATCGGCGCAGCGTCTACTGGACGGGATGCTGCTGGATGCGGTGGCCGAGCGCGCCAGCGACATTCACATCGAGACCTACCGCGGGCAGACCCGCATTCGCATCCGGGTCGACGGCGACCTTCGGGACCTCACCCATTATCGGCTGACCGATCTGCAGCGCTTGGGGCTCATCAACGTCATCAAGGTGCGCTCGGGACTCGACATCGCGGAGCATCGGCTGCCCCAGGGCGGACGGTTTGTGACGCGTTCCGGCAATCAAGTGTTTGACCTCCGGATCCAGACCCAGCCGTGCCTGTATGGCGAGCACGTGGTGATGCGCCTCCTCCCACAGGATACGACGCTCGTCAGCGTTGATGAGCTCGGCTTTCCCCCCGAGATCGCCAAGATCTACCGCCGCCTCTTTGAATCACCCGGTGGCCTGATTCTCGTGGTCGGTCCGACCGGCTCCGGCAAGTCGACCACGCTCTATGCCGGATTGCAATTGCTGGCCGCCGACCCGACGCGCAAGGTGATCACCATTGAGGACCCGATCGAGTATGCCCTCGACGGCATCCAGCAAACCCAAGTCAAGCCCGAGATCGGCTTCGAGTTTGCGAGCGCCATGCGCGCCTTTGTCCGCGAGGATCCCGACGTGATCCTCCTGGGCGAAATCCGTGACGGCGCGACGGCGCTCGAGGCGCTGCGCGCCTCGCAGACCGGCCACCTGGTCCTCTCCACCCTCCACTGCAACGACACCGTCGACGCCGTCCAGCGGCTCGTCGACCTGGGGATGCACCGCAATTCCATCGGCTCGGAGTTGCTGGCGGTCTTCTCGCAACGGCTCGCCAGGCGCGTCTGCGAGGCGTGCCGTGCGCCCACTACCCCGCCGGAGGAGATCCTTGACGAGATCTTCCCGGACGGGGTGCCGTCGACGATGCACTTCTTCGCGGGCACCGGCTGTGAGCATTGTCGCGACACAGGGTGTTTCGGCCGAATCGCCGTGATCGAGTTTCTGCCCGCCTCGGCCGAGCTGCGGCAGGCGATCGCCCGCGGCGCGACGGTGGATGAATTGCGGGTAGTCGCCCTGGCAGCGGGATTGCTGCCGCTTCGCGATCATGCGCTGCTGCTCGTCGATCAGGGGCTGATCCCGCTCGGGGAACTGCGGACCATGCTGCCGCCGGAGCGGCTCGCGCCAGAACACTGAGGTCGGCGCAGGGCATCGGCGGCGTTGTCGGTCAGGGGAGATAGTGCTGGGCGACGCGTTTCCCGAAATAGATGCCGGCGGCCATCCCGACCATGCTCACGAGGAACGCCGTGAAGAAGCCGGCGGATGAGGCCATCCACCAGCCAAGCCAGCTGCCGATCGTCGCCCCCAGAAAGCCGAAGAGCCGGGTCATGCCGGCGCCACGAATGGACGCAGCTTCACGTCGATCCGACAGATGTGGTCAACGAGCCACCCCTCCAGCGTATCCACCAGGCCCCGCGCATCGTCGGCGTCGAAGCCTCGGGCCGCGAAGCGGACGTTGAACTCCTCCAGCATCCCGATGAATTTCCGATGGGCGACCTTGTTGTCGGCCGCCACCGGACAGACATAGCGCGCCATGCACCCCTCCTCGTAGGAGAAATGCGTGGCGACGTACAGCCCGAGCGAACGGAGCAGCCCGGCGTAGACCCGCTCGCCGCGCGATTCATCCAATGCCTCACGAAAGTCGGAGGCCATGGCGAACAGCATCTTGTGCTGGTCGTCAATGCGCGCGACCCCGGTTGCGAAGGCGTCGGACCAAAGCATGCGTGTGCACTCCCGCTGGTGGTCCGTCCCAGATACCCCCGGGAGAGTACCCCGAGCCGGACGAATTGCCAACCGGTGGCAACGCGCGCGCCCATCGGGGGCGAATCGTCAGGAGTCCGGCTCCCGAACACTCCGCCGCCCGGGGCGTCGCACGTGCTGCTACCGAAGGTAGAGGTACAATCCGTAGAGCCAGACGCCGGCGCCAACGAAGGTGATCACGCCCTCATCGAGCAGGAGCCCCGTTACGATCGCGGCACCGCCCACGATCATCAGAGTGGACGACTGCCCGCGCCCGGACCGGGCGGCGGCAGGCGCACTCGCCTCCCGAACCAGCTCGGCGGCCACGGCCGCGGAGGCCGACGGCGCGGCGAGCCGCGTGGGCATCGGGGTGACGACGAAGGGGGCGGCGACTCGTGAAGCGGGCGCTGGGGCAAGCTCCTGCGCCCCCGCGGGACCGACCAACAGAACGAGGGCGCAACTCCCAGCAATCATGCGCGACATCATCGACATGTGAACCTCCTGAAGGGGGCGCGGTGGCTTGGCCACCGCGTCGAGCGTTACCGTCCGATCGTGAAGTTGAGCCCGGCCGCCAATTGGGCCGTACTGCCCGAGCCGAGCATTGCGCGGACCTCGGCGAACGGATGGACCGGACCGCGCAGCGACTCGATCCCCATCAGCAGGTTCGCCCGCGAGGTGGTGTGCGAAGCGCCGCGATCGGGCTTGCTCCCGCTCAGATTCAAGCCACCGCCGAGGTAGAGCCAGTTGCTCACCCGGTTGGTGATCCGATACTTGAGGTCGAAGTTGAGGCCCCATGCGCTACCGTTGTCCGGGAAATAGATGTCGAAGGACGGGTAGAACTCGAGCTGCCGGGCGACGGGCACACCGAGCTGCGCCCCCAGCCCCACCATCTCGGCATCCACCTGGTAGGCCAGGTGTGGTCCCAGATGGGCACGACCCGACTGGGCCGCTGCCGGGGCGGTCGCGGCAAGCAGCAGGACACTCAGGGAGAACCAGACAGAACGAATCGACATAGAAGCGATACCTCACCAAGGGATACGACCCACTACGGACGAGACTGACAGTCGGGCAGAATAAAACCGCCACCCGAAAGGTCGCGACGCGGTGAGCGCTCGCGTATCGCTCTTTGGAGGGAAATCCGGGCTAGTCACTGCGATGGAAGGGAGGATGTGCGAGGTGGAGGCCGGCCGCCGTCCCCCGTAGGATAAAGACACGCGAACCGCCGCTCACTCCACACCTGCCCCGAGGACCTCCGATGCGCGTCCGCACGCTGCTCCCGTTCGCCACACTCGCCCTCCTGGCCCTGACCGCCTGCCCCGGGGCCAAGACCATTCAGTCACTGCTCGACGACCCAGGCCAGTACAACGGCAAGACTGTTCGCATCGCCGGCGAGGTAACCCAGTCGGTCGGCGCGCTCGGACTCGGTGGCTACCAGGTGAACGATGGGACCGGGACGCTGCTCGTCATCACCAAGAAGCTCGGCTCGACGCCGAGAGTCGGCGCGCGCGTCGGTGTCGAGGGCACCTTCGAATCTGCGTACACCGTTGGCAGCCACAGCGGCGCCGTCCTGATCGAGTCGAAGCGCAAGACGCAATGACGGGGGCGACGCGCTAGCCCGCGCGCCGCATCCCGACGACCATCCCGCTGAGAAAGGGAATCAGCCAGAGGGCCCAGACCACGATGCTGATGCGATGGAAGGTGAGGATCGACGCCTCATCGCGACGGCGCAGCACCGTGGTGGCCCAGACCGCGTGGCCGAACATGAGCAACAGGGCGAGCACGCCGCTGGCGGTGTGCAGCGAGGGGGTGAAGCCACCGGCGAGGCGTCGCATCAACTCGGTGCCCGTCGTGTCCGCCACGAAGCCGGCCCAGAACAACGCCACGTGCCACGGTCGGAGACGCCGGGAGCAGCGTTCCCCCCAGACACCGATGGTGTAACAGGTCAGGGCCGTGACCATCAGCAGCATGGCCGCTCGAATCATCGCAGACATCCATCCTCCCTCACCAGCGTGCCAGGGGGCGCTCCAGCGCTCGCTGCTCACGAATCCCTACCGCGCGCCCCCGGTGGCATAGCCGAGCACCGCCGCAAAGTGGCAGGCGCTCCCAGCCAGCACGAACAGGTGCCACACCGCGTGACGATACGGCCGGTGTCCGCCCACATAGAAGATCACACCGCCGGTGTAGCAGACTCCCCCGGCGATCAACCAGGCAAGCCCGGCGGGCGGCATCGCCCGCGCCAGTGGCGGAATCGCCACGACGGCGAGCCAACCCATCCCGACATAGAGCGCCGTCGACAGCCGGGGAAAGCGGAAGCCGAGGAGCGTCTTGTACAGAATGCCGAAAACGGCGATTCCCCAGACCACGCCGAGCAGGGTCCAGCTGAGGACGCCACGGAGCAGGCCGAAGACGAACGGCGTGTAGGTGCCGGCGATCAGCAGGTAGATCGCGACGTGGTCGGCCACACGCAGCAGCCGCTTCGCGCGCTCCCCGGTGGCCAGGTGGTACGCCGTGGAGGCCGCATAGAGGAGGACGAGGGTGGTGGCGAAGATGCTGCAGGCCACGACCTGTCGCACGTCACCGCGCTGCGCGGCCACGAGGACGAGGATCGGCAGGCCGAGAAGCGAGAGCGCGAGGCCGGTACCATGCGTCAACGCATTGGCCAATTCTTCTCGGCGGGTCTGCGGACGGTGCGAGGACATGCGGCAAGATAGCAGGCGATCCCCGCGGACGTTCCGGTGGGATCGCAACGACTACTTCGTGCGCAGCCACTCCAGTGACATCCCGACAATCAAATGCCGCGGCAGCGCCGCCTCGAATGCCGCCGGCTGCCCGCCCACGAGGTCGGGGTTCAGGAACGCCGACGCGACGTTGGCGCGATCGAAGAGATTGGCCACGGTGGCCGACCCGCGCAGGCCCAGCCCGCCACCGATCGCGATCACATCGCGTGTCGCCACGGAGAGCGACGCCGTCATGCTCGCCGGCACGACCACCGTGTTGGCGTCGTTCGCGAAATAGGTCCCGACCCGCTGGGCGCTCAGGGCGACGCGAAGCGCCGATGCGAAGCCGGGGTCGAGTCGCAGTTCGCCGCCGAGCACCGCACGCGGGACACCGACCACGTCGTTGCCGGAGTAGTCCGCCGTCGCCCCAGCCTTGCCATAGTGCACCGAGTCCACCACGTAGCGGGTGTACTGGTGATCCTGCAGCGCGGCGCTCACGCTGACGCCGACGCCACCCTGCAGCACCGCCTGGGCCGAGGCCTCGAGGCCTCGACGCTGGGCGCGCCCAGCCGTGAAGTAGAAGCGACCGCCGCGATAGGGCACCACTTCGTTGCGGACCTTCGTCTGGTACGCCGCGAGGTCATAGCTCAGCCCGAGCAGCAGACCGCCGGTCGCTGCCACGCTGTGCCGGAAGCCGACCTCGACCGTGGTGCTGCGAATCGGCTCGAGCAGCGGTGACAGCCCCGTCACCGTGTCCTGGCCGAAGGTCCCGGGCGCGTCGGTCTCGTTGGCCGCCGGTGCTTCCACGCCGCCGCCGAGGGACGCGTAGAACGCCGCCGCCGGCGCGACCTGCAGCGAGAGGCCCAGCTTCGGTGTGACGCGTGAGAAGCGCTTGGTGGCGTTGAGCGTCGGCGCCAGCGAGTCCTCGAGGCCGTAGTCGATGGCGTCATACCGGAGGCCGGTCGTCAGCGAGAGCCGTCGGCCAAGGGTGACGCCGTGCTGCACGAAGACACCGGAATTCGTCGCCTGCTCATTCTTCGAGGCGGTGAGTGTGGTCCCCTGCTCCCCCGCGGCGGTCAGCGACCAGAAGTGCGCCGGCCCATCCTGTCGGGCGTAGTCGACGCCCGCCGACACGGTCCCGGCCCCGCCGAGGTAATCCTCGACCAGCAGGGACCCGCCGCGGTGCACCCGATCAAAGAAGCGATAGGTCCCGCGCTCGGAGCGCTCGAGATGCTTCGGGGAGACGAACGCCTTCGCCGAGACGGCGAGGCCGTCCGAGACGTGATGCACGACTTCCGACCCGAGCCGCAGGGTCTGGTTGTCGCGCCGCTCGCGTCGGGTGAGATAGGTCGCGTTGGCTTGCTGGGGGTCGGCGGCAAGCTGCGCGGCCGTCAACGGTCCCGGAATGTTGTACTGGTTGACGGCGCCGAGGGCCTGGACCCGCAACGCGGTCTTCGCCCCCAGGGCGCTGGCAAAGCCGAGATTCAGGAGACTCCGCGCACCATTCGAGTTCCTCCGCCAGCCGTCCTGCACCGTGCGGGTCAAGCCACCGTAGACGGTGCTCCCGCCAATCGAGGTGGCGTAGCGCGTCACGGAGCGACGCAAGCCGAAGCCGCCGAGGGTGACCTGCGTGCTCGGATCGCGGTCCGTCGCGAGCGGCATCGTGGACAGGGAGACGACGCCGCCCGCCGCGTTCCCCCAGGTGGCCGAGGCGTTCGAGCGGAGCACCTGGAGGGAGGTCGCCGTCCCCAGGTCGAGCAGATCGAGCGCCGTCCGGCCGTCAGGCTCGGTCTCGGGAAAGCCGTCGATCATCACCCGCACGCCGCGCATCGTGCCGGCATTGGAGCGATCGCCAGCACCGCGTGCACCAAAGCCGCGGATGGTGATCCGCAGGTCGACACCGCCCGATCGGGATTGAGCCAGCACCCCGGGAATCAGCTGAAACGCCTCATCCAGCCGCCCGGACACCCCGGCCGTGGGGGCAAGCAACAGCTGCGTGATGGCACCCGCGAAGCGGAGTCGATCAAGACTATCCTGACGAATCGAGCGGGTGATATCCGGGAGGCGATAGATCGAATCGCTCGTCGGGCGCTGGGCGGCTGCGGGATGGACCGCCACGGCGACGAGCGCGGCCAGCAGAAGCCCGAGTGAGTGACGAAAAACCGATCGGTACATGCGGGTTCCGGCGATGAGGGTAGACTGATGCTACGCAATCGGGAGGGTCGAGGTTGCACGCCCCGCGCCTGCTCAGGGGCGCTTGGCGGCAACCAGCACGACGATCTGATCGGGCGTCTCCGCGGCGGTCGCGGGCAGCGTGAGCGTGATGCCCGCTGGGCCTTGCACGAACGGCACGGCCGCACCCTCGAACGTGGTGGCACGCAGAATCCTCGCGCCGAAGTCCGGCACCGCCAGGACGCGATCCGGCCAGTTGAGGACATGCACGAAGACGGAGTCACCGCGCTGCGTGGTCACCCCCCACGGACGCGGAGAGACCGGACCACCGCGCGTGCGGTAGATCGACGGACCGTAGCGGTCGAGCCAGGCGCCGACGGCACGCAGCCGCTCCGCTGCCTCGGGCTGTATCGTGCCGTCGGGGCGCGGCCCGATGTTGAGCAGCAGATTGGCGTTCGCACCCGCCGCCCGCACCAGATAGTCGATCAGCGTGCGCGGCGACTTCCAGTTCTGGTCGGCGATGTTGAATCCCCACGCCCCGTTCATCGTGAGCGACGTCTCCAGCGGCAGTGCCCCGATGGTCTTGGTGTTGAAGCCGGCGGTGTTGGCCCCGGGCAGATCCTGTTCGAAGGTCTGCACATCCTCGCCCGGCAGCGGCGCGACATGGTGGTTCGGAATGATCAACGCCGACGGTTGCAACCGGTGGATCAATCCGTAGCTGGTCGCCAGCTGCCAGTCGGCATCCTTCTTGTCCCACATCCCGTCGAACCAGATCCCGCCGATGGGCCCGTAGTTGGTGAGCAGTTCGGTCAGTTGCGTGTTCATGAACGCGAGATAGGCATTCCAGTCGCCACGCGCAGGCCGCCCCGAGTTGGTGCCGGTGCCACCGCGCGGGAAGTAATCCTGGTGGTGCCAATCGAGCTGCGAGTAGTAGAAGTACAGCACGATCCCCTGGCGCTGGCACTCGTCGGCCAGCTCCTTCAGTGGGTCGCGATGAAACGGCGTCCAGTCAACAATGTTGTAGCGGTTCGCCTTGGTCGCGAACATGGAGAAGCCATCGTGATGCCGGGAGGTGATGGTGATGTAGCGCACCCCGGCAGCCTTGGCCAGCGCCACCCACTCCGTCGCGTCGAACTTCACGGGATTGAAGTTGCCGGCCAGCCACTCGTACATGGGGATGGCGAGCTTCTG
>JBBQJU010000027.1:0-15235 GCA_038326215.1 Gemmatimonadales bacterium
CGGCGCGTCGCGAGGTGCCAAGTGTCGGCAAAGCGGTCCGCGCTGAGCCCCGTGGTCGCCAGCACCGCCTCCTCGAAGGATGTCCCCCCGGCCAGCCGGCTCAGGAGCGGGTCGAGTGCCCCGGTCGGGTGGCGTCGGCCCAATTCCGCGACGGCCGAAGCGGCCAGCGCATAGGCCGCCGTGGCATCCCCTTCACTTCCCCGCAATGCGGCATCGAGCGCCGCCAAGGTCGGCACCCGGCCAGCGGCGACCGCCAAGTTGAGTTGGAGCGCCGCCAGACCGCCGTATTCCCTCGAGGCCAGGACGGCATACCCTTCGTCGAACCAGAGCGGAACGCGCACCTTCACCTTGCGGTGGAGCGCCACATGCGCGAGTTCGTGGCGCAGGGTGACGTCGGCATTGCCGCCATCGGCACGGAGCAGCACCATGCCGCTGTTCGGAAGGGCCATCCCCGCGCCCCACGAGGGGAGTCGCCCCCGCGACCACCGCTGGAACGTCTCGCGGTCCGGGACGATCGCCAGGGTGATCGGTCCGAGTGCCATCCGGCCCAATCCAAGCCATTGCTGTGGGGCGGCCGCGACCCGGCCCAATCGACGGCCGAGCGGCTCGAGCCGTGGGACGGTCACGACGGTGACGTTCCCGACCGAGAACTCCACCGCGTCACGAGGGGCCGGCCCGCCCTGGAGGGCGAGCAACAGGGTCAGGACGCGGGCCAGCGTGGCGGGCTCCCTCCGGCCGCCGTGACGGTCTCCAGGTCGCGGCATCGGCTGTTGTGCGGCGAGTGCCTGATGCCGGCACCGACGTGCCATGCCTCGCGAGCCTCCGCCGTAGCGCCAGCGTACCAGAGTGCGACACCGAGCTCGGCCCACCCTTCCCCGAGATTCGGCCCCAGCGTGACCGCGCGTCGGAGCGACTCGATCGCCGACCCGAATTGGTCGCGGCGCAACGCGACGACGCCCAGCCAGTAATGCGCGTAGAGCACCGCCCGCGGATCGGCACCCACGCTCGCCGTCACGTGGCCAAGGTGGACCGCCGCATCCTCGAGTTGATCTCGCTGCACCAGTGCCACGCCGACCGCCACCCGTGCGAGTCCGTCCGCCGGGTCCGCCTCGAGAATCGGTCGGCAGAGCGCGACCGCGGCATCGATCTCCCCAGTCCGCACCAACGCCCACGCCAGCAACGCCCGTGCGGTCGTGCTGGTCGCGTCCCGCGCAATCGCCTCACGGAGCGCGGTCGCGGCCGTGGCCCACGCTGCGGCAGCCAATGCACTCCACCCGCGCTCGATATAGCTCGATGCGCCGATGTGGTCATGCCGCACTGAGATGGCGGCCTCACCGGGCAGCGTCTTGAAGCGGTCCACCAGCTCGCGGATCGACTCCTTGAAGGTGCCGAGCTCGGAGATCAACGACTCGGTCCGCCGGAAGAGCGTGACGATATCGCCCTTGATCAGGGCACGCTGCTCGGCCGTCGGCGCCATCGCCAGCGCCGTGGCCAGACGCGTGTACTCCGCCTGCAAGGCGGGCAAGGTCTCGTCATTCATGGACCCGCCCGCGACCCGCTAAGGTTGGCCCGCGCCAGCGCGTGCTCCGGATTCAGTCGCACGGCCTCCTCCCAATGTTGCCGGGCGGTGGCCATATCGGCGCGCCGACAGGCCAGATTGCCCAGCTTGAAGAAGAGGTCGTCCCCGAGGGCCGGCGCCAGCTTCGCTGCGCGCAGATAGGCTTCCTCTGCCTCATCCCACCGTCCGGCCCGATACAGGAGATCGCCGAGGTTCTTGGAAATCTGGGGAATGGTCGGGTCTTCGCCCAGCGCGTGCCGCAGGTGCGCCTCGGCCTCGCCCACTTCGCCGGAGGCCTCGAGCAGGACGCCGAGTGAAGTGCGCAGGACCGGGTGGTCGGGGTACTGGGTGACCCCCTCGCGCACGGTCGTGAGCGCGTCTGGCCAAGCCTCGGAGAGCGCTTGGGCACAGCCGCACCCCCAGTACCAGCGGGCTGGCGGTGCCGCCGTACCAATCAGGTCACGCGCGCGAGCGAAACGCTCCAGCGCCGCCGGCCCCTGGGCACGCCGGAGCGCCAGCAGTCCCCATCCGATCCAGAGTCGCGGGTCGTCCTTCTCGCGCTGAATCGCCTCGGAGAGCGCGGCGTCGGCCTCGTCGAGTCGGCCGAGTGCTTCGAAGGCGAGCGCGAGGTTGTGGAGCACCGCCGGTCGCGGGCCGCTTCGTTCCGCGGCGAGCTGCAGCTGGACGATGGCCTCGTCCCACCGCGCCTCGCGCAGGGCGATCAGGCCGAGGTAAAACGGCCCCTCGCCATGCTCCGGTCGCAACTCCGACACCCGGCGGAATTCGCGATCCGCTTCCGCCAACATGCCGGTGCGATAGAAGGCGATGCCGAGATTGCGATGCTCGTCGAGCCGCGACCCACTCTCGCGCGGTGGCGCGGCCGGGGCGGTGGCGACGCGCCGAAGTCGCCCGGCGCTGAGCAGGCCGTAGAGCACACGGCACACTTCGAAGTCAGTCAGGCCCGTGGCGTCCATCAAGTCACGCGCGGTGCGTGTGCCGTCCAGGAGCGGGAGCAACCGCCGTTCCGTCTCGACCAACGCATCATCCCCCTCGGCCCCGCCACGCACCTCGCCTTCCAGTGCGAAGACGGCGTCCAGCGAGGGGATCTTCTTGGCGATGACACTCCACTCGTCGACGCGGCGCGCGCCCTCGAGGAGGAGGCCGTCAGGGTTGAGTCGCAGCGCCGCCTCCGGCTCCTCGGGCCGCACCCCGGCCTCGAAGGAGAAGGTGCCGCTGGTCCAGGTGAAGAGCGTGTAGATCGTCTCCTCGACCTGTCGGCGAACCTCGCCCTCGACATCCTCGGGCGTGAGATACCCGAGTTGACGGAGCACCGCACCGAGACGCTGCCCAGGCATCGCCTGCTGCACCGCGACGGCCTGAGCCAGCTGTTCCGGGCGAAGGCGTCCAGCCGCGAGAAGGCGCTCGCCAAGGCGATCGGGCCGCGACACCATGCCGGCAAAGGTGATCCAGCCGTCATCGAACCAGATGGAGCCGAAGTTCCGTTCGTTGGCGACCGAAAGACAGCCCGCGCGCCGCCCGAGGAAGAGCAGCTGGACGACATCGGCCAGCGAGGCCTCGCGGAGTGAGCCCTTGATTGCCATCAGCTCCACTCCTCCATCAACCGCTCGGCGATGTCCGGCCAGGTCTCGACCATTTTTTCGCGCGAGCGGATGGCACCACCACCCGGCGCAAGGAGTCCACTCCCGCGGCGAGGTGGCCGTGGCGCGGCCAAGGCCGTGCCGTCGAGAATGCTCCGTGCCGTGGCCAACGTGAGCGGGGCCTGACGTTCCTCGGCGGCAGCGAGGAGCCGCTGCACCAGCTGCTGCGTGTCACGCAGCGTGACCGCCGGCCGCGCGGCCAGAAAGTCCACCAGGTCGACCTCGTTCGCCAGGACACCGAGCAGGCGCACCACTTCCTGGACCCGCGCTTCACGATCCGGCGGTCCGAGCTCGAGCACCAGCCCGCCCGCGAGACGCGTGGCGAGCCGCGGCTCGAAGCCCTCCAGCTGCGCCGGTGTCACGGTCGTGGTGAAGGCCATCTGCCGCCCCGACTCGAGCAGCAGGTTGTACAGCAGGTACAGTTCCTCCTGCGAGCGTTCCTTCCCCGCCAGCACGCCGACGTTGTCGAGCAGGAGGGCATCCACTCGCCGGAGCCGATGACGCCACCGGGCAATCGAACCGTCGGCCAGGGCAGCGACCAGATCATCAACGAACTGTTTCGCGTCGAACACGGCCACCCGCTTGAGCCCACCGGCGCGCAGCGCATGCCCAAAGGCATGGAGCAGATGACTCTTGCCGGTTCCCGAGCGTCCGACAATCACCATCGGGTTGTAGCGCTGGCCTGGCGTGGTCGCCGCGGCGTGAATGGCCTCCACCACATGACGCGAAGATTGCCCGACGGCGAATGCGCCCAGCGTGTAGCGCGGCGCGGGGCCAGGCAACGGGGCGCCGCTTTCGCGCGCTTCCTCCACCAGTGCTTCGGCCTCGGCGAGCAGGTCCGGATCGTGCAGCGATTGCTCTGCCAACAGCGCCGGCGCCAGCGTCTCGATCTCCTGGCGCAGCAAGCGGAGTCGCTCGACATCGGCCTCGAATTGCGCCAGAATCTCGGCGGGGTCGACCGCGAGTTCTTCGGCGAGGAGTGCCTCGAGCCGGGAGGTCCGCATCCCCTCCGCGCCGAAGCGCAGCATCGCCTCGGTGATCCGCTGCCGCCACCGATCCACCTGCACCGCGACCGTCGCGGAGAGATCGGAGAGGAAGTCGGAGAACTCGTCGGGGGCCATCGTCGGCGGACTCACTGCCTCGGGGACCTCGACGGCCGCGGGCGCCGCCCCCATCACCCCATGCCCGAGGCTCAGCATCAACTGCCGGGCCTGCTCGTTGCCGAGCGGCGCCGTCTGGACCGCCTGCTGCGCGACGAGGCGATTGTGAGCGCCGAGGAGCTCGCGCACAGTGGTGATCGGGAGCTGCGCCACGACGTCGAGCACGTCCGGCGCGAAATGCACCTGTCGATCGTTGCTGCGACGCGTCAGGATGGCGAGGCGCGTCTCATAATCGGGCGCGCCGATGTCGATCACGAGACCACCGGCGAAGCGACGGATCAGGCGCTCATCGAGTGACTGGATCTCTTCGGGGGGCCGGTCGCCCGCGAGGACAATCTGTCGATCGGCCGCCATCAACAGATCCATCAAGCGGAGCAGCTCGGCCTGCAGTTCGCGTCGATCGGAGAGCAGCTGTGCATCGTCGAGCAGGACGACATTCGCCTCGGTGAAGCGGCGTCGATAGGCCTCCGCCTGCCCGGCAGCGATCGCCGCCTGGTAGGCCTCGACGAAATCGTCGACGGTGACGTACTCGACCACCCGCGAGGCATCGATGGCCAATGCCTCATTGCCGATGGCCATCAGCAGGTGCGTCTTGCCGAGGCCGGGCCGGGCATAGATGAAGAGCGGGTTGTAGACCGCTCCCGGCGACTCCGCGACCGCCTTCGAGGCGGTGAAAGCGAGCCGATTCGCCGAGCCGACCACGAAGCTGGCGAAGCGCGCATGAGGGTTCAGCATGGGCCGCTCACGAGGCCGACTCGGGGAGGGCGATGACCTGGCGTATCACCGTGCCGATCAGCGACTGCAACGCCCGGAACACCCCTTCGCCACGCGCGAGGTCACACCGGAAGAGCGGCGCGCCATCGGGGTTGAGAATCGCGGCGAGCACCGGCTCGTCGAGCAGGAGCTCCTCGGGCAGATCCTGCTTGGTGATCACAAACACCACGGGGAGCACACGCGTCGTCCCGTGCTGCTCAGGCCACTGCGCCTGCAACGCCGCGAGGGCGGCGGAGTTGGCCTCGAGCCGGCTGGCCTGGGCATCGACCACGAAGAGGACGCCATCGGCCTGCGCCAGCACGAGGCGCCGGGTGGCATCGGCCTGTTCCTGGGCCGGCACCGCGTAGAGGTGCACGCGCGTGCGCCACCCCGCGACGTCGCCGAGGTCGAGCGGCACCCAGTTGAGTGGCAGTCCGACATCGGAGGGCTCGCCCACCGGCTCCTCCTCGCCGCGATGGTCGACGGTGATCCGTTCGTGGATCGCGCGGAGCAAGGCGCTCTTTCCGGCGCGCGCGGCACCGTACACCACCAAGGTCAGCGAAAGCGTGCTGGCGTCCTGGTCAAGGCGCGCCATGCTCAGCTCCCCCCAAAGAGGGCACGCAGCGAGGCGTCGAGCTCGCGCTCGAATCCTTCGGCGAGCACTTCCCTGACAGGCACGGTACGCGGTGCGGCGGCGACGAGTCGCTCCACGAAGCGATGAAAGAAGAGTCGGACGAGGCCTACGGTCGATTGCTCGCCGAAGGCCACCAGGGCAATCCATCGGCCGCGCGGCGTGTCGAAGCCGGCGAGCCAGAGCCCGCGCTGCGCGCCCTGATGGACCACGATCCGGTAGCCGCCGGCGGCATCGACCATTCGGGCGAGTTCACCGGTCGTGGCGAGGATGCCGGCGCCGAGGGAGGCCGCCGCCATGACATCGAGCGACCGCGCGAAGCCATGCTGCGCGATGACCTGCCCCGAGGCGGTCGTGATCAGCGCGAGCCGGGCCGCGGATTCCCGCAGGAACTCGGCGAGCGGCGCCTCCACCCAAGGTTCGAGGACGCGCATCAGCCCACCGCCCCGGCGAGGTCGCCAAGCAGCACGCGCAGACGACCGACCTCGGCGCCCGGTTCCGCCACCGCGACGAGCCAGAGCGGCGCGCTCGCTTCGATGGCGAGCAAGGTCCCGCCTTCGCCGGCGAGATGGATGAGCCGTGGCGGCTCGGTCGGGATGCTGCGCGCCACGCGCGCGGCGCGCGACACCAGCGCCGCGACAAGTGCGGCAACATCGGCGCCGTCGAGCTGGTCCAACGCCGCCTCCGCCACCACCAAGCCGTCATCAACTGCCACCAGCGCCGCGCCGCGCACGCCGGGAATGACGATCACTTCGCCGAGCAGGCGCTCCCACCGTTCGAGACTCACTGGAGCCCCGCCAGCCACTGCGTCGCCACCCCGGCGGCACGCTGCGCGGTGGCGAGGAGCCGACCGACCGGTGTGGATCCGCTCCGCACGGCAAGCAGGGCCGCGCCGGGAGCCACGGGGAGTACCGCCAGGCGCGCGTCGGCGCACTCGACCACCAGATGCTTCACGCCACCAAGACCGAGGAGGCGGGCGCTCCGGGTTGCTTCGCGCAGCAAACCAGCCGTCTCCGCCGCGGCCGCGTCCGCCGCCTCGGCCGAGGCCTCGGGCCCGACACCACCGGACAGCCGCATCCCGTCGGCATCACCGAGCAGCAGTCCACTGGTCGGATCATCGAGACGAATCGGTTCGTCCGCGGGTGCCGCTGGACGGCGACTGCGCACGCGGTCGAGGGCCCCGAGCAAGGTCGCGTCGTGGGGCGCGCGGGCGACGGCCACCTCAAGATGCCGCTCCGCCGCCGCGAAGTCGTGCCCGCGGAAGGCGAGGAACGCCAGCCCTTTGAGGGCGCCGAGATGGCCCGGCTCGCAGGCCAGCGCCGCGCCCCACGCCTCGGCGGCGGCATGGTCATCCCCGCGATCGGCTTCGATCCGGCCACGCAAGTCGTGGCCGGCCGCCAACGTGGGCCATTG
Organism: Gemmatimonadales bacterium; assembly: GCA_038326215.1. GTDB lineage: Bacteria > Gemmatimonadota > Gemmatimonadetes > Gemmatimonadales > GWC2-71-9 > Palsa-1233. The sequence continues at coordinate 7,174 of JBBQJU010000027.1, forward strand.
GCGCAAGCCGTTCATCGTCACCGTCGCGGCCGCGTCGAGCTGGCCATGCTGACGCAACCGCTCCCCGAGATCGAGAAACGACGGCGCGCCCGCAGGCGTCAAGGAAGCGTGGGACGAATCACTCACGATGGTCGTGCAATGCCTCCAGCATGGTACGAGCGGCCGCAATCAGCGCCCCGGCCTCTTCGGTCAGCGATGGGTCGGCCTGTTGCCAGGCTTCCCATGCGCGAATGGCGCGGTCGAAGCGCCCGGCGCCGACTTCCGCGAGGCCGAGCAGACGCCACGCCTCGCGATCGGATGGGACGCTGCCGACGCGATGCTCGAGCAGGGTCACGGCGGCGTCGTAGCGGCCAGCCTCGATCGCGGCGCGGGCCGCCAACGCGTTATTGGTCGGCGCCGCGGCCAGTTCAAGTATAGTGGCCCCCTGAAGCGCCCGGACGCGATCACCGATCGTTTCCAGCGGCTCGTCGAGCGTCCCCGCAAGAGCGCTGACATCCCGCCGCCCGTCCACGGCGTCGAGGATCCGCCAATCCAGGGGGTCGAGCTCCAGCGGCGCGCCCACGGCCAGCCGATCATCTGCGACGAAGATCGGGACGGCATGAAAATCGTCGAGGAGGGCGGCGAGTTCGACACGCCGCGACTCACGGCCCACCAGCTCGAGCAGGATGGTATCCACGGCAATGTCGAGTGGCCCATCGCGGACCGGCCCTTCGGCGAAGTCGAATCGTCCCCGTGTCCAATGCAGCATCGCCGCGAGCGTCCGCATCGCGAGCTCGAGTTGCATGGCATCGCGCGACTCAGTCGCCAGGTCGGGGCGGATCGTATCGGTCCCCGAGAGGTGTCGCGCGACGAGCGCCTGCTCGACGGCCGCCTCGCCAGCGTCGGGCTCGACCGATACCACCCGGCCCGCCGACAAGGTCACGGTACGCGGCGCCGCGGGATCGAGGCCGACCACCTGCAACGTCCCGTCTCGCGCCCCGCGCCCAAGTAGCTGCAGCACCTCGACCAGTCCGATTTCGTGTAATGGGCCGTGCATCGGTCAGCCCGCCCGCGCCACAAACAGCGCGGCGAGCTGGCGCGCCGAGCGCGCGTGACGGCGCGACATCGCACCCAGCGGACTTTCCGGATCGGTGCGATCCACGGCTTCCCAATCGGCCAGTGCCTCGTCGTATCGCCGCAGCTTGGCGAGCACGACCCCCCGGTGGAACAGCGCGGCAGGCTGGGCGGGATCGCGGACCAGGACCTGATCGAAGACAGCGAGGGATTCCCCCAGATGCCCGGTCTCGAGCAGCGAACGGCCGAGGGCCAACAGCACCTCGTCGGTCCCGTCGGAGGCGCCCGGCCGCTCGCTGCCGGCCGGCAGTTCCACTGGGGGACTGCCCGGCACCGGGGTGAGCAGCCACACCTGCGGCAGGTACCAGGGAGAGAGCAGCAGCCCGCGGCGTGTTGCCGCGAGCGCGGCCGCGGGATGGCCGAGCCGATCGTGGGCGAGGCCGAGGGTGAAATGCGCTCGGGCGAGATCATGCTCGAGCTCCACCGCGACCTCAAGCGACGAGAGTGCCTCGGCGGCAGCGCCATCGAGCAGCGCCGCATATCCGGCGAGGGCGTAGAGCGCCGCGGCGGGAGCGGCCGTGGTCAGTGCCTGCGCCATGGCGCGGCGCGCCGCCGGCACTTCGCCGCGACGCAACAGGGCGAGCGCATGATTGTGCGCCGCCCACGGCGCACCGCCGGCGATGGCCCGCTGCCAGGCGCTATTGGCGGCGTCCTGCTCGTGCCGCTGTTCGTGGAGTACCGCGAGTCCGTCGGAGGCCGCCGCCGCGAGTGGCGAGACCGCGAGGGCCGCGAGATAGCAGGTCTCCGCGACGGCGAGCGCCCCTTCCCGGTGCGCAGCCACGGCGGCGGCCAACGCCGAGGCGCCGCTGGAGATGTCGACCGGTGCGTGTCGCGTGGCGCTGGCTGGGGTGAGCAGGAGACCGTCGGTGCGCCCCGTGACGAGCCGTTCGAGGGTCTGCCACGCGGCGCGCGGGGCGCCCGGTTGGGACACCGCTTCCCGCACCGCCTCGATCGCCGCCGCGTCACTGCCGCGTCGCGCCGCGAACCAGGCGAAGTTGGTCAAGGTTGCTGGCGAGGCCGCGCCGAGGCGTCGGCGCAGCGCCGCAATGCGCGCCGCTTCCGGACCCTCGGGGGTGGCCATCTCAGTCGAGCCGGATCGCCTCGAGGATCGCCTGGATCGAAGCCTGGTCGGGCATCAGCAGAAACGCGCCGGTCAACGGCACCTCCGCGCCCTCGGCGCGGAATGCCGTGTCCACGCAGAAGACCAGGTCCGATCGCGACTCATTCGGATCCACCGTCGCGGCGATGGCGTCCGCCGTCCGGCCAATCGTCAGCGAGGGCACGGAGGGCAGCAGCATCATCCCCATGAAGTTGGAGAGCGCCGTCAGGTAGGCCGAGCAGACGATGTTGCCCACTTCCTTCAGCCCCGACTGCTCCAGCTCGCCCAGCGCGCGCTGCGGGCCGATCGGGCGACGCAGAATCAGATCGCAGAGCCGCGTCGCATCGGCCTCGCCAAAGACCAGCAGCGAGCGGCCGGTGAGATCGCCGAGCATCCGCATCGCCACCACCGCCACGTGATCGCCGAAGAGCGAGACCATCGCCGGCACTTCGCCAAAATTCACCCGGCGCACTTGCGGCACCGAGATCATGATCCGGCGATCCGTCAGCTGCGACAGCGCGGTCGCGGCGTGCCCGGCCCCGATGGTGGCCACTTCACGCAGTCCATCACGGCGGAGGGAATCGAGATCGTTGGGAATCGTCATCTGCACTCCAGAAAAAAGTTCACACACATCGCTGTTCGCTGTTCGCCGCTCGCGGTCAGACCACGCTCGCCAGGTCCAGGAGCAGCGCTGGCCGGCCGTTGTCCAGTACCGTGGCCCCGGTAATCCATCGCGGCATGCCGCGCGGCCGATCCAGCGGTTGCACCACGGCGTCGACCTGCCCGTGAATCGCATCGGCCAGCAGCGCGACCCGCTGCCCGTTGGCCTCGAGCACCAGCGCTGGACGGCGCGTTGGCGGCGCGTCGCCGCGGTACAGCAGGAGTCGGCGCAAGTCGAGCACCGGAATGAGCTCCCCGCGCAACTCGATCACCGCGCGCCCATCCACCTGGCGCACCGCCTCAGGGTCCCATGGCAGGAACTCGGCGACGTGGGTCAGCGGCATCACATAGCGTTCGTCCCCGATCGAGGCGACCAGCGCGCGGACGATGCCGAGCCGGGTCGGCAAGCGGACGACGAAGGTGGTGCCATGGCCGGGCACCGTCGTCAGCGAGAGCGATGCGCCGAGGTCGTGCAGTCGAGACGCCACCACATCGAGCCCGACGCCGCGGCCCGAGACATCGGTCACCGCGGCCGCCGTACTGAAACCGGGGCGAGAGAGCACGGCCAGCAAGCCATCGTCATTCAGGGACGCGTCCGATTCGAGAATCCCCTGCGCGACCGCACGCGCGGCGACCGCCTCCCGATCGATGCCCCGACCGTCATCGCTGAGCTCCAGGATGACCGAGTCACGATCGCGCCGAGCCTTCACCGTGACGGAGCCCGTGGGTCGCTTCCCGAGGGCACGACGCACCTCCGGGGTCTCGAGACCATGATCCACGGCATTCCGCAGCAGGTGGATCAACGGCTCAGCCAATTGATCAAGGACGGCCCGGTCGACCTCGAGCTCTTCGCCCTGCACCAGCACCGTGACTTCCTTGCCGAGTTGCCTGGCAAGGTCCCGCACGATCGGGGGGATCCGTTCGAACACCTCGCCCAACGGCGCGAGACGCACGTGGAGAATCCGGTCCTGCAGCGTGTCGAGCCGGCGCGCCATCACCTGGGCCGCGCGGGCCACCGGCGAGAGGGTGTCACGCTCGGCGTGACGCTCGAGCTCCTGCCGCGCCGTGACCAGCCCGCCGAGGTCCTCGAAGAGCGCATCGAGTCGATCGAGGTCGACGCGGACGATCCGGGCGGCGACGGCGGGCTTGTCCCCCGGTGCGGGTACCTCGCCCTCGGCCGCGGCAGCCGCTTCGCAGCCGAGGGCGATCTGGTCGAGGGTGGCCTCCAGCTCGCGGAGCCAGGCCCGATCAGCGGGCTCCCCGCGGTCGCGCACTTCGACCAGTGCGGTCTCGGTGGTATGGGCCAGCTCGGCGATCGCTTCGTACTCAAGCGACGCGGCCATCCCTTTGATGGTGTGGAGGGTGCGGAAGACTTCCTCGGCCGGGGCCCGTTCTGCCGGGGCATCGCGCCACGCCGCGAGGGCCCGGCGCGCGCCGGCCAGCAGCGAGCGCGACTCCGCCGCGAAGAGCGCGACATACCGCGCCCGCCGCGCCTCAGTCATCCCGCCAGAACGCGCTGGACGGCCTCGAGGACGCGGGCCGGCTGGAACGGCTTGACGACGAAGTCCTTCGCCCCGGCCTGAATCGCCTCGACCACGAGGGCCTGCTGCCCCATGGCGGAACACATCAGGATCTTGGCATCCGGATGGGCCGTGACAATCGCCCGAACGGCATCGATTCCGCCCATGTCCGGCATGACGATGTCCATCGTGACGATGTCGGGGAGCAGCGCTTTGTAGCGCTCGACGGCCTGGAGGCCGCTTTCGGCTTCGCCGACGACGTCATAGCCGGCCCCGGTGAGAATGTCGGCGATCATGGTTCGCATGAAGATCGCGTCGTCGCAGATGAGCACCCGATGGGCCACGCTGGCCTCCGGCTGAAGGGTCAGGCAAAGATCGCGGATGCGACCTGGTCGAGGTCCAGTGTTGCAAGGCCCGTGCGCGGCTCCGCGGCCAACTCCACGACCCCGTCGACGGCCACCGCGAAGCGATGCCCCCCGGCGTCCACCACCACGACGTCCTGCTGCCCTCCAGTATCGCCCGACAGGCCGAGCGCCCGGATAGGGTCGGCCACCGTGAGCACGCGGCCCCGGTGGTTGACCATCCCCCGGACGGCCGGCGGGGTGCCCGGGACCCGCGCCACGACGGCATCCCGGAGGACCTCGATCACCCCGGTGACCGGGATGAACCAGCGGGTCCCGGCCACCCGGACGATGAGCCCGCCCACCCCGGCCCGCTCAGCCATCGGCCCCGAAGAAGCCGATCGCGTCCAGCACCTCTTCCCGCGGCATGGTCAGATCGCCCGCGCCAGCAGCCTGCAGCAACGGCCAGAGGTCGGCGGGCCAGGCCGAGCGCAGCTCCAGCGGCACCCCGCTGCTCGGATGGCGGAACGCCAGAAGGGCGGCGTGAAGCGCCTGCCGTGGGGCGAGCGCCTCCAGTTCCTTCGCCTTGGCCTTCCCCACCCCGGTGATCCGCTTGGCCCCACCGCCAGGGTAGACCGAGTCGCCCACGATCGGGTGCCCGATTGACTCCAGGTGGACGCGGATCTGGTGGGTACGGCCGGTATGCAGTTCAAGACGGACAATCGAGACCGGGCCGAGGCGGACGATCGGGAAGGCGTCGGTGCGCGCGGCCCGACCATCGGCCTGGATCGACATCCGCTTCCGATCCTTCGGGTGTCGCGCCAACGGCGCCTCGATGATGACCTTCTCCTCATCCAGGTGCCCCCAGACCATCGCGGCATAGACGCGCGTCACGCGGCGCGCGGCAATCATCTGCCCCAGTCGGCGGTGTGCAAGGTCCGTCTTCGAGACGATCAGCAGTCCACTCGTGTCGCGGTCGAGGCGGTGGACGATGCCTGGACGCCCTTCCGCGCCGCCGGCGAGCGTGGTGCCGCGGGCAACCAGGGCGTTCACCAGCGTGTCATCCCAGTGACCAGGCGCCGGGTGCACCACCAGGCCCGCCGGCTTGTCGATGACGGCAAGATCCTCGTCTTCGTGGATGACCGTCAGCTCGATCGGATTCGGCGTGATCCGACGCGGTTCCTCCTTCTCCGGGATCTCCACGATGACGACATCGCCCCTGGCGAGCAGGTGCGAGGCACGGAGGACCTTGGCGCCGCAGCGGATGTGGCCGGCGGCGACGATGCGCGCCGCGACGGTGCGCGACAGCTGCAATTGATCAGCGAGGTAGCGGTCGAGCCGCTCTGCCTGCACAGGGACAACGGAGAATTCCACGATCGGGCCTGACCGCCTAGGCGGTCGGCGCGGGAGCGCGCCGCGCATCCTCGCGCCAGAGAGAAATCGCGAGGGCCAGCGCCCCGCAGGTGACAGCAATGTCGGCGACATTGTAGGTCGGCCAGCGCAGTCCGTCGCCGATCCCCATGTCGATGAAGTCGACCACCCCACGCGCCGAGAGCACCCGGTCAATGAGGTTGCCGACGGCGCCACCCGCCACGAAGGCGAGGGCGAGCTGACGGAAGCGGTCGGCCAGCTCGGCCTCGCGCCACATCTTGTGCAGCACCACCACGGCACCGCAGGCGATCAGCATGAACGCCCAGCGGGAATAGCTGCCGAGATGAATCCCGAAGGCGGCCCCGGTGTTGTACACCAGCCGCCAACGAGTGAAGTCGCCGATCACCTCGATGGGCGCGTCGCCCCACACGAGGTTGCGCTCCGCGATCATCTTGGTGATCCGGTCGAGCACCACGGTGATGGCCAGCACGCCCCAGAACGGGACCCGGCGATCAGCGCTTCTTGGCATCCTCTTCCTTCTCCTTGCAGGAGATGCAGAGCCGCGCATGGGGCAGCGCATCGAGGCGCTCGAAGTCGATCATCGCGCCGCACTGATGGCACTTGCCGAAGTTCGCCGGGCTGTTGTACAGCCGGCGGAGTGCCTCGTTGAGGTGCCACAGATAGCGGCCTTCCTTCGAGGCCATCAGGAACTGCTTCTCCCGCTCCATGGCATCGGTGCCCTGATCCGCCATGTGGAGCGAGTACGACGAGAGGTCGCCATCGGCGCCCTGCATCGAGGTATTGAACTGCTCGTCGTAGTAGCCGAGTTCCTTCATGACGCGCCCGCGCTCCTCCAGGAGCCGAGCTTCGAGATGCTTGAGCTGGGTCTTGGTCACGATGCTTCCACGTGTGCGGGGCCGGAAGGGGTCCGGCCGTTCCCGAGCTGGCGTACCGCGAGTGCACCAGCATGTCCTTCAACGTCGAACGCTTCCTGCCGATCGGGGTCGGTGAGCAGTTCCCCGATCGTGAACTCCCGCGCCAGCGTCTCGCCGGCGAGGTACTCCTGATGCGCCCGCGCCGCGTCGAGCAGGGCGGCGTCACCGGTCAGCGAGAGCGCGATGCGCGTGCTCACCGCAAAGCCGGCATCCTTCCGCAACCGCTGGATCCGGCTCACCAGGTCGCGGGCAAGCCCTTCCTGCGCCAGCGCCGGCGTCACCACCGGATCGAGCGCCACCACGAACGGCCCGGCACTCGCCACCGGCCAGTCGGTGACCACTTCCCGCTCGATGGTCACATCCTCGGGCAGGAGCGTGTAGTCAGCGGTGACGGTCTCGCCCTGCTCCAGCGCCCGCAGCTGGTCGGCCGTGAGGTGCGCCACCGATGCGGCAACACCCTTCACGTCGGCGCCGAAGCGCTTGCCGAGGGTCCGGAAGTTCGGCTTCCCGCGCAGCCGGACAAGATCGGCATCCGAGGTCACGATCTCGACACGCTTCACGTTGGTCTCGCCCTGCAGCAGCGGGAGGAGCGCATCGAAGTCGGCACCACGCACCTCGACCGGCACCGCCACGCGGATCGTCGCGAGCGGCTGCCGCACCCGCAGCGAGGCGGTCTCGCGGGCAGCGCGGCCGAGCGAGGCGAGTCGGCGGATCGCATCCATCGAACGGTCGAGCGCCGGATCGAGGCGGCCGGCATCGACCGGGAACGGCGCGAGGTGCACCGAAGTTCCCGTCATCGCCCGGTGCAACCAATCGCTGGCAAAGGGAGCCGCCGGGGCGAGCAGTCGTGCCACCGCGACCAGGGCCTCATGCATGGTGGCCACCGCCGACGGATCGGCATCACGGCCCGGCGCCCAGAAACGGCCCCGGTTGAGCCGGACCCACCAATTCGAAAGATCGTCGACGACGAACTCGGTCAGTGCCCGCACGCCGGTGGTCACGTCATACGCGTCGAACGCCGCC
>JBBQJU010000028.1:0-15200 GCA_038326215.1 Gemmatimonadales bacterium
GGGCTTATGCGCCGTACTCCGGCTTTCATGTCGGCGCGGCGCTCGAAAGCGCCGACGGCACGATCTTCGTCGGGGCCAATGTCGAGAACGCCTCCTATGGCCTGACGATCTGTGCCGAGCGGAGCGCCATCGCGGCGGCCGTCTCATCGGGGGCTCGGCGATTCGTGCGGTTGCTGTTGGTGAGCGATGCCCCGCACCCGATTGCTCCCTGTGGAGCCTGTCGCCAGGTGCTGGCCGAGTTCGGGCTGGCGCTGACCGTCATCAGTTGTGCTGGAGCCGAGACCAAGGAGTGGACCATTCGCGACCTGCTGCCTGCCGCCTTCACCGGGGACGTGCTCGAGTGATTTCACGCCTCCTCTCGTTGGCGGCGCTTGCCGTGCTCTCCACGGCCTGCACCGAGAAGCTGACCACCCCCGCCGACTGCCCGGCCCTGTGTCCTGGCGGGAGTGCGGATTTCCGCGACACCGTGATCACCGCCACGATCGGACTCGACTCCTCGTACTCCGGCTACCTGGCCGAATCGTCGCTACTCTCGCTGCTGGTCGCCAACGGCGGCAACTACGGCAGCTCACGCGGGGTGGTCCAGTTCCAGTCCCGCGGCGACTCGATTTTCGTGCGAGACAGCGCCCGGGCCTTCACGGTGGACTCGGTTGCCGTGGCGCTCTTCCTCCAGGCCAGTGACAGCACGGTATCGACCGGGGTGGTCGAGATCTACCGACTTCCGTTGACGATCGATTCAAGCGCCACCGTCGCGCAGGTCGATGCGGCGATGACGGCGGAGCGGCTGTTCGCGGAATTCCCGCTTGGCCCCAACTTCCGGACTGGGGCGATGCGCGTGCTGCTACGCAGCGCGGACTTGGGGAAGGTGAGTTTCACACCGGCCGACAGCGGGCGGCTTGCATTTGGTGTCAGGGTCCGGGCGGCCAACGCCACCGGTATCCGGGTCGGCGCTTCGGCGGCGGGCAATCAGGGGCCGGTGGTCACCTGGTACACCCGAGCGAACATCGCCGACACCACCCTCCAAAATCAGATCTTCACCCGGCTGCCGGCGAGCAACTTCACGGTCCGCGGGCCCGGTGCGCCCCTCCCGGCGAACTTGCTCACGGTCGGCGGATTTCCGGTGTCGCGGAGCTTCGTGCGCTTCACCCTGCCGCCCCAATTGCGTGATTCGGTGACCATCGTGCGGGCCACCCTGCAACTGACGGCCGACCAGCCGATGTTCGGCATCCCGGCAGACACCGGGACGGTTGTGGCGCGCCCGCTCCTGGCCTTGCTGGGACCGAAGTCGCCGGTGGCCACCGATATCTTCGAGGGGGGCTTCATCCTGACTGGCCAGACCTCGGTCTCGATCGAAGTCGCGTCGCTCGTCCGGCTCTGGCAAGGGAAGGATGCCCTCCCATCGGTCCTTCGCCTGGACCTCGGCGAGGAGGGGGCAACCTTCCTGACGCCGTCCTTCCGCTCGACGCGGTCCGCTTCGGGTGCGCCGACTCTCCGGATCACCTACCGGCGCCGCTTCGCCTTCGAGGGCTTCTGACGATGCGTGGTCATTCCCTGCTGCTCGTCGCCTCGTCCGCCCTGCTGGCCTCGCCGCTGGCGGCCCAATCGTCGGAGTTCGGTGTCCGCGGCCTCGGCCTCCCCGGCCGCTCGGCCTCAGCGCGCGTGCTCGGCGGTGGCGGGGCACTCGGGCTCTTCGATGGCGAGTCGAGTCTCAATCCGGCCTCGCTCTCGACGCTGTCGCTGACGACCGCGGTGTTCACGATGGCGAACAACTCGCGGACCACGGTCAACCAGGCAGGTTCGGCGACTGGGCGGGATACGCGCTTCCCGCAGGTCCTGATCGGCGGCCCGATCCCGCGCACGCGCTTCGTGGTCGGCGTCTCGTATTCGATGTTCGCCGATCGGGACTTCCAGTTGGTCTCGGCGGGCGGGGTGTCGCCGCGCGGGGTCCCGGTCGGCGTGACGGACACGCTGACCTCGCGGGGCGGCATCGCGGACCTCCGGATTGGCGCCGCCTATGCCATTTCGCCGAAGGCCAGCATTGGCGGTGGGCTCCATTTCCTGACCGGGTCGAACCGGATGTCGACGCGTCGAGTCTGGGACGATCCCCAGTACGCGGCGCTCGAGGAGAAGGCCGAACTGTCCTATCAGGCGATCGGCTTGTCGGCCGGCTTCATGTTGTACCCGACCAACAGGATTGCCCTCGCGGGGTCGATTCGTCGCGACGGCCGGCTGGCCATCCAGCGTGACTCGACCCCGAGCGGTGAGGTCGCCATGCCGATGCAGATCGCCGGCGGGGTGCGCGTGCAGTTGTCGAGGCGGATGGTGGTCGCCGGACAGGCGATCCTCCGCGACTGGTCCCGGGCGGACAGCGGCTTGGTTGCGGCCGGCGCCATCGGTGCGCGCGACACGCGCGAATTCTCCGGCGGCGTGGAGCTCTACTCGAACGTTCGTCGCCCGACCAACAAGCCGCTCCGCCTCGGTGTCCGCTACGCGGAGCTGCCCTTTCTCCTCGGCAGCGTCGGCACGCCGAGTGAGCTGGGCGTCTCGGTCGGCACGGGCATCCGCTTCGCGCGCGATCTCGGCGGCATCGATCTGGCCCTGGAGCGCGTGCGCCGGAAGCAGGGTGCGAGCTACACCGAGACGGGGTGGCAGTTCACCCTTGGGATCTCAGTCCGGCCGGGCACCTGAGCGGGATGGGCTGCCCATGAAGCAGGTGTGGATCGAGACCTATGGCTGCCAGATGAACGTGGCGGACACCGAGCTGATGTTCGGTGTCCTCGCGCGTGAAGGGTATGCCCAGGCGACCCAACCCGAGGGCGCCGACGTGATGCTGGTCAACACCTGCGCCGTCCGCGACAACGCCGAGCAGCGGGTGATCGGCCGGGTCGGCGAGCTGCAGCGTCACAAACACCCTGGAGTCATTCTGGGGGTCGTGGGCTGTATGGCACAGCGCCTCGGACCGATCCTTCTGGAACAGGTCCCTGCAGTGGACCTCGTCGTCGGACCGGACGCATACCGGAACTTGCCGGAGTTGCTCAGTCATGCCGCGGCTGGACAGCGGCGGGCGGATGTCGAGTATCGCGGTTGGGAACACTACGAGGACATCCCGCAGCTTCGGGCGCCCGGGCCGACGGCCTACGTGACAGTCCAGCGCGGCTGCGATTACCGCTGCACCTTCTGCATCGTGCCGACCACGCGTGGCCCCGAGCGGAGCCGGCAGCTGGCGGATGTGGTGGCGGAGGTACAGCGCCTGGCAGAGGAAGGGGTGTCGGAGGTGACGCTGCTCGGACAGACCGTCAACTCCTATCACGACGGCACGCGGGACTTCGCCGATCTGCTTCGGAGCGTCGGTGCGGTGGACGGGATCCGCCGACTGCGTTTCACCTCGCCGTATCCGACCGACTTCACGCCGCGCGTGATCGAGGCGATGGCCACCACGCCGGCGGTCTGCGAACATGTGCACCTGCCGGTGCAGAGCGGCTCGAACGTCACGTTGAAGCGGATGCTGCGCCGCTACACCAGGGAACGCTACCTCGAGGTGGTCGCCGAGCTGCGAGCGGCGATCCCGACGATGACCATCTCGACCGACATCATCGTCGGCTTCCCCGGGGAGCGAGAGGAGGACTTTGTCGAGACGCTCTCCATGGTGGCAGACGCCGGGTTCGACGATGCCTACACGTTCAAGTACTCGGTGCGTGAGGGCACTCCGGCGGAACGCATCAAGGACCACGTCCCGGATGACGTCGCCTCCGAACGGCTCGACCGATTGATTGCCGCGGCGCGGGCGCAGACGCGCCGCCGCAATGCCGGCCGGGTCGGCGAGCATCACGAGGTGCTGGTGGAGCGTCCGGCCAAGCGTGGCGACCTGATGCTCGGCCGCACCCGACAGAATGCGATGGTCCTGGTGGATCTGCCGGTCACCGCGATCGGGACCTACCACAAGGTGCGACTCACTGGCACGACGGGCTCCACCTTCACGGCGGTGCTCGCCCAACCTGCTCTGGCGGTGCTATGATCCTGAATGTGATGGAACACCATGTGCACTCGGCCTACGACCGCCTCAAGGGGATGGTTCCCGGCTTTCTCGACACGCCGAACCATCGCGAAGATGTGGTGGTCTATGCCCTCAATCGGCTGCAGCCGAAGTATGTCGTGACCTCCGCGGGCAAGGCGGTCACCGAGGTCGCCCTCGACACCGCACAGCACCGGACCGCGATCGAGGTGCAGGTGATCGAAGCGCTGCGCCAGGTGGCCCGCGTTCCCCGTGAGCGCCCGGTGACCGCCTCGCCCGGATGAGCCCGCCCCGCGGTGCACTCCTCCTCCTCTTCGCCTTCGGGGCCGGTCTTGCGACCGGCCTCGCTCGTTTTTCGGACCCTCGCCTCGTTGTTGTGGTCCTCGTCGCCGCGGCCTGGGTCCTCCGGCGCGGGCAGGCGGCCGTGGTCGCACTGTCACTGCTCGGCGGTGTGCTCGCGGCAGAGGGCGAGCTCGCGGCTCGACCCGGCCGATGCACGGCACGGCTTCCCCTGGGCGAATCGCGACTGGTCCTCCGCTTGATCGATCCCGGTCACGGGAGCGGTCGCGTGGAGCTGCCGGGGCGCTGTCACGGTGTTGTGATCGCGAGATGGCCGCGCAACGCATCGCCACGCGCGGGCGAGTTCGTCGCCGTCACCGCCCGATGGCTGCCGCGGCAGCGGCCGTTGGGGTTTGGCGGTGGGCTGCTCGTGGTGCGCCGGATCGAGCGTCGCTGGGGTGAGCCCGGGCCGATGGACGCCGCCCGCAACCAGATCGCGGCGAGTGCCGAGGCGCTGTATGGCCCGCGTGCGGCGATGGTCGAAGCGCTGCTCGTCGGCTGGCGCGGCGAGGTCGATCCCGAGGTGCAGCAAGCGTTCACCGCCGCCGGCTTGGTGCATATCCTCGCCATCTCCGGCTTTCATGTCGGGCTGCTCGCCGGCTGGGTGCTGCTCGTGCTTCACCTCCTCGGCATGCGGCGGCACCCAGCGGAATTCACCGCCGCGGCCGTCGCCGTCGGATATGCCGCGTTCCTCGGCTGGCCCGCGCCGGCTGCTCGTGCGGCCCTCCTCGCTGTGATGTTGGCGTGGTGCCGGTGGCGGCAACGACAGGTGGCCCCGGGGGCAACGCTGGCGCTGAGCGCCTTCCTCGTCCTCCTCCTCGATCCCGCTGCCTTGGTGTCGGTGGGTGCCTGGCTCTCGGTCACAGCGCTGCTGGGCGTGACCGTCGCGGCCCGCTGGAGTGATCGCGCCATCTCGGAGCACGCCGTGGTGCGGTCGGTCGTGGGATCGGTCGGAGCGATGCTGACCACCGCGCCACTGACGGCGATGGTCTTTGGGCAGGTCGCGCCCATCGGCATTCTCCTGAATCTCGTGGCGGTGCCGCTCGCCGCGTTGCTGGTGCCGGCGCTGCTCGCCTCGCTCGTTCTGCATCCCCTGCTTCCCGCCATGGCGGCGGCGTTTGCGGCAGCGGGCGGCGTGCTGCTCGCCGGGCTGCAGCGCGTGGCGGAACTCGGTGCGGCCGCGCCCGGGGCGGGTGTGGCGGCGGCGGCGGGTGTGCGGGCCGCCCTCCCGTGGTTGGTGGCGCTCGCGCTCGCGGTCTGGGCGGTGGCGGGCCGGACGACGGCGTTGGAGGCAGGGCGTCGCCTTGCCTGGGGAGCAGTCGCCGCGATGTGGATTGCCCTCCTGCCCGGAGTGTCCCGACAGACCTCCATCGGCGCGGGCCATCTCGCGTTAGTTTTCGTAGATGTGGGGCAGGGGGATGCCGCCCTGATTCGGACGCCGGCAGGGCGTTGGGTCATGGTCGATGCGGGTCCTGCCGACGCCCGCTGGAATGCCGGAACCAAGGTGCTGCTGCCACTCCTCCGCCGACTGCACGTCACCCGGCTTGAGGCGATCCTCCTCTCGCATGCGCATCGCGATCATGTTGGCGGGGCCGCCGCGGTGACGGATGCCATCCCGGTTGGGGTCGCACTCGACCCCGGGGAGGCATTCGAGGAGGCCGCCTACTTTGCCTGGCTCGAGGCGCTCGCCAGACGCGGTGTCCGCTGGCATCCCGTCGTCGCCGGGGAGAGTTTCGAGATGGATGGGGTCACCTTCCGGCTGGTCCACCCGCCCAGCGTCTGGCCGAGTGCCGGCGAGGACCTCAACGAGGACTCGGCCGTGCTCGAGGTCGGTTGGCGCGACTTCCGGGCGCTGCTGATGGGGGATGCCGGGATGGTGGCGGAGCGCGCGTTCGCCGGGACGGTCGGCAGGGTGGATGTGCTGAAGGTGGGCCATCATGGCTCCCGTACCGCGTCCTCGGCCAGCTTTCTGGCCGAAGCTCGCCCTCAGGTCGCCGTCGTCAGTGTGGGGCAGACTCGCTACGGCCACCCGACCCCCGAGGCAATCGGACGCCTGCGTGCCGCGGGGGCACGGATCTGGCGGACGGACCGGGAAGGCCACATCACCGTCGAGACCGACGGCCACGAATTCACCGTGCGGGGTGCCTCAGCCCCCGTGACGTACACCGCCGGCCGTCGTGCCGGCCCCAGGAGACGCCGTGCTCCCAAATACCCAGGTCACCACCCTCGAGCGCTTCATCCTCGATCAGGAGCGCACGCATCCCGACGCCACCGGGGAGCTCACCAACCTCCTCTATGACGTTGCCCTCGCCGCCAAGTTGATCGGCGCGCAGATCCGTCGCGCCGGACTCGTCAACATCCTCGGCGCCGCCGGCTCGATCAATGTCCAGGACGAAGAGCAGCAGAAGCTCGATGTCTATGCCAATGAAACCATGAAGCACGCCCTGAACCACACCGGACGGGTTTGCGCGATGGCGTCGGAAGAGGACGAGGAGTTGATCCCGATCCCCGATGGTGTCCCGGCCGGGAAGTACGCCGTGCTTTTCGATCCGCTCGATGGCTCGTCGAACATCGACGTCAACGCGGCCGTCGGCACCATCTTCTCTATCTACAAGCGGGTCACCACCGAGGGGCCGGGTCGGCTGGAAGACGTGCTGCAGCCGGGGAGCGAGATTGTCGCTGCCGGCTACGTGATGTACGGCTCGAGTGTGATGATGGTGTACTCGGCGGGCCACGGCGTGCACGGCTTCACCTACGACCCGACGATTGGCGAGTTCCTCCTCTCCCATCCCGACATCACCACCCCGCGCACCGGGAAGTACTACAGCGTGAACGAGTCGAACTTTCCCCGCTGGTCGAAGGGCGTGCAACGCGCGGTCCGCGGCTTCAAGGGCGACGACCCAGCGCGGCTCAAGGGCAAGAACTCCCGCTACATCGGCGCGCTGGTCGCCGACTTCCATCGCAATCTGATTGCCGGCGGCATCTTCCTCTATCCCGGCGACACCAGGAATCCCAACGGCAAGCTGCGACTGCTCTATGAATGTGCGCCGATGGCATTCCTCGCCGAGGCGGCGGGTGGGGCGGCGAGCGACGGTCGGCGGCGGATCCTCGACATCATGCCGACGGCGCTGCATGAGCGCGTGCCGCTGGTGATTGGCGGGGCCGCCGATGTCGAATACGTCAACATGGTCATCGCCGAGACCGAGGGCGTGGCGTGACCGATCGGTTGCACGTGGAGGCGCCTCTGGTCGCACGTCCAGCCGATTGGACCGGCGATCCGGTGCAGGACGTGGGCGAGCCAGGGCAGTTCCCGTTCACCCGCGGTGTCTACGGCGAGATGTACACGAAGCGCCCCTGGACCATGCGGCAGTACGCCGGCTTCGGCACGGCGTCGGCGACCAACCTCCGCTTTCGTGCGCTGCTCGACGCCGGGCAGACCGGTCTCTCCACAGCCTTCGATCTGCCGACGCAGATGGGCTACGACTCCGACCATCCGATGGCGGTCGGCGAAGTCGGCCGCGTCGGCGTGGCCATCGACACCGTCGAGGACGTGAAGCTCCTCTTCGCCGAGATCCCGCTGGACCGGGTGTCGACCTCCATGACCATCAATGCCACGGCGGCGATCCTCCTGGCGATGTACATCGTGGTCGGGGAGGAGCAGGGCGTGACACGCGCACAGCTCGCCGGCACGATCCAGAACGACATCCTCAAGGAGTACATCGCACGCGGGACCTACATCTATCCCGCCGAGCCGTCGTTGCGGCTGATCACCGACATCTTTCGCTACGTGGCCGACGAGGGGATGAACTTCAATCCGATCTCGATCTCCGGCTACCACATGCGTGAGGCCGGGGCGACGGCGGTGCAGGAGGTGGCGTTCACGCTGAGCAACGCGCTCGAGTACGTGCGGCGTGGCATCGCTGCCGGCGTACCGCTCTCGGCGTTCGGGCCCCGACTCTCCTTCTTCTTCGCGGCGCACAACGACCTCTTCGAGGAGATCGCCAAGTTCCGTGCGGCACGGCGGCTCTTTGCCCGACTGATGCGCGAGCGGTTCGGTGCCGACGATCAATCCGCCCGCCTGCGCTTTCACACCCAGACGGGCGGCGTCACCCTGCAGGCGCAGCAGCCGCTGAACAACATCGTCCGGGTGACGGTGCAGGGGTTGGCGGCGGTGCTCGGCGGGACCCAGTCGCTGCATACCAATGGCTATGACGAGGCGCTCGCGTTGCCGACGCAGGAGTCGGCGACGCTCGCCCTCCGCACCCAGCAGATCTTGGCGTTCGAGAGCGGGATGACCGGCAGCGTCGATCCACTCGCGGGCAGTTGGTACGTCGAGGGGCTCACCGACCGGATCGAGACCGAGGCACGGGCGCTGATTGCGCAGGTGGACGCCCTCGGCGGCGCGGCGGCGGCGGTCGAGCAGGGCTACTTCCAGGAAGCCATCGGCGAGAGCGCGTGGGCACAACAGCAGGCGCAGGAATCGCTTGCGCAGACGGTCGTCGGCGTGAATCGCTTCACCGATGACTCGGCACCGCCGGTGATCCCGACGCCCGATTTCGGCGCGCTTGCGACGGCGCAGGGCACCAAGCTCGCCGCGGTGAAAGCCGCGCGTGACGCGGGCGCTGTCGCCGCGGCCCTGGCCGAGGTGACGCGGGTGGCCGGGACGGCGGAATCGTTGATGCCGCCGATCATCGCGGCCGTGCGCGCCCGGGCGTCCATCGGCGAAATCAGCGACGCGCTGCGGGGTGTCTGGGGTGTCTATCGGCCCGGGCACCGCTGATGGCGGACCTCGCCACCGAACTGCAGCAGGCACTCGGCGAGGACTACGTCCTCGATCGAGAACTGGGCCGCGGCGGAATGGGCGCAGTCTGGCTCGCCCGCGATACGCACTTGCATCGATCGGTGGCCATCAAGGTGCTCCCCCCGGAACTGGCGGCGCACCACGACCTGCGTGAGCGTTTTCTGCGCGAGACGCGGATGGCAGCGTCGTTCTCCCATCCGCACATCGTGCCCGTACATGCGGTCGAGGAACGGGGCGGGATGCTCGCCTTCGTCATGGGGTTCGTCGATGGCGAATCGCTCGGCGCTCGGGTACGGCGTGCTGGGCCAGTCCCCGTGCAGGAGGCGGTGCGCCTGCTGCAGGAAGTGGCGTGGGCGCTCTCGTATGCGCACGGTCGCGGCGTGGTCCATCGCGACGTCAAGCCCGACAATATCCTGATCGAGCGCGCGACCCAACGCGCCCTCGTGACCGACTTCGGTATCGCCCGCAGTACGACCGCCGCCCCGGCCGACGGCCTCACGCGGGTGGGCGAGGTCGTCGGCACGCCGCATTTCATGAGCCCCGAACAGGCCGCGGGCGATGTGCTCGATGGGCGGAGTGACCTCTACTCGCTGGGCATCGTCGGCTTCTTCGCGCTCACGGGGCGGCTGCCGTTCGAGGCCTCGACACCGACCGCCTTGCTGGCGATGCACCTGACGCAGGTCCCGCCATCGGTGGGCGCCCTCCGTCCCGATGCCCCGGCGGAGTTGGTGGAGGCGATCGATCGCTGTCTCGCCAAGGCGCCCGAGGATCGCTGGGCCAACGGCGAGGCGCTCGCTGACGCGCTCGATGGGATGCGACGGAGTGCGCCTGAGGTGGCGCCGCAGGTACGTGTCTTCATGCAGCGGTTCGGCGCCTCGGTGTTCGCCATGGTGGCGCTGACGTTGCTGACCCTGCTGGTCGTGGATCGGGCGAGTAGCGACCGGAACGACGGCGACATCATGCTCGTCGGCGTGGTCACGCTCGCGGCGATCTGGGGATTGATGGTGCAAGCCGGCGGCCGCGTGCGGATGCTGCTGCGCCAGGGCTTTCGGTACCGCGACGTCTATGCCGCCTCAGGAGCGCTGATTGCCGAGGAGGCGCTGACCCGCGACGCCATCCGTGCGATGCCGGACGAGATGCTGCGACGGAAGCGTCGGATCAAGATCGCGCTCTTCTCGCTCTGCTGGACGCCGGTCGCCATGTGGACGGTCACGACCTACATGCGGACCCGGATCGCCTCCCGCCCTGGGGTCTGGCAGATCTCCGGCCCCGGCGCGATGATCGCTTTCTCGGCGGCGATCGCCTTCGGCCTCGGCGTGACCATGCTGGCGTCCGACCCGCTCAAGCCGAACCCGTTCCTGCGGATCCAGGGGCTCTTCTGGCGCGGGCCACTCGGTCGGCTCGTCTTCCGGCTCGCCGGCTACCGGATGCCTGGTGCTGGAGACGTTGGCGTTAGCTCGACCGGTGCGGCTGGACCCGCGCGGGTGACCGGCGCAGGCCACGCCACCGCCCTCGCCGCCCTCCCCAAGGCGCTCCGGCAGGGGTTGGGCGATGCCGCCCCGCGGATGGCAAAGCTCGCTGAAGAACTCCCGGCGCTGCAGCAGCGCGAGCGCGAACTGGTCGCGGCGATTGCGGAGACTGGGGAAGGGGCCGGCGTGGAGGAGGGCGCCCTCGCCACCCGCCGTGACGAAGTCCGCCAGGAGCTCGCTGGCCACCTCGACGCGACTCGCCAACGGCAGGCGAAGATCAGCGACGCCCTCGAGCTCGCCCGCCTTGAGCTGGTGCGCCTCCGCACGGGCCTTGGATCTGCTGACGCCGTCCGCCGCGCCCTGGAATTCTGATGCCTCCGGAGTACCGCTCGCTCGTCGTTCCCCGCCACGCCCGCATCGGCATCGTCGGTGACCCCGCTACCGCCACGGAGGCGTGGCTGATCCTCCACGGCTACGGGATGCTGGCCCAGGGGATCCTGCACTGGTTCGAGGCCGCCGAGCGCCCCGAACGCCTCCTGGTGGCTCCTGAGGGGCTCTCTCGCTTCTACCAGGAGCGGAATGGCATCCGGACAGTGGGGGCGTCGTGGATGACGCGGGAGGACCGCGACCACGAGCTGGAGGACCAGTTGGGCTATCTGGACCGGGTGGTCGAGGAGGTCATTGGGGCGATTCCCCGGCTGGAAGTCCACGGCTTCTCGCAGGGTGTGGCCGCAGCATCGCGGTGGGTGGCGCGTGGCCCCCGCCCGGTGGCTCGCCTGGTCTGCTGGGGTGGGACGGTGGCTCCCGAGGTCGATCCGCTGGCGCTGAGCCGGGCGGTGCAGGGTGCTCCGATCGAGATGATTGTGGGAAACCGCGACAAATGGGTGGCTCCAGAAGCGGTCGCTGCGGATGTGGATAAACTCGTCGCGGCGGGGTGTCCGGCGCGACTCCACGGCTTTGAAGGTGGGCATCGTGTGGATAATGGAGTGATTGCTCACCTCGAGAGCTTGGCCGCGCCATGACTGCGAAATGACTTGAAACAGGTCTGGCAATACGCTCATCCATCGTCAGTTACCAGGTTTGTCCACAAGCGAAGTGTCGAGCTTTTCCACATTACCGCATCCATCCATCGTGCTTCGCCGCGCCATACCCCAATCCAGCGAACCGACCCAGGCAATCGGCCTTCGACCGCTCTCTGAGGCGGTCAAAAGCACCCACGAAACAGGTCCATGTGCTGGGGTTCCTCTCGTGACCCGCGCCGGAATGCGGCTTTCCACAGAGCTTCCTTATCGGCGAATCAACTTGAGACCGACCAGCTCGCCGTCTATCTTTTAAGGTTGCATTGGTTTAGCCCACAGCTGGAGTACCATGCCGACCTACGAGTATCGCTGCGACGAGGGCCACGCCTTCGAGCGCATCCAGAAGATGAACGACAAGCCGCTCACCAAGTGTCCTGAATGCGGGGCGAAGGCGAGCCGGCATATTTCTGGTGGCTCAGGTTTGATCTTCAAGGGCAGCGGTTTCTACATCACCGACTACGGCAAGGACGGGAAGGGCGCCCGGAAGGATCCACCGGCCGATGGCAGCACGCCGAAAACGGAGAGCGCGCCGGCCAAGGCCGACGCCGCACCCGCGAAGGAAGCCGCCGCACCGAAGGGTGACGCCCCGAAGACCGAGGCGCCGAAGCCGGCGGCCAAGCCCGCGCCGAGCAGCTCGTGAGCGATCTGCTGCGGGAGGCGCTCGCGCGGGTGGCTGCCGAGTTCGGTGCGGCCGACCTCGAGTACTCGCTGGAGCGTCCGCGCGATCCATCGCACGGCGACCTCTCGACCAACCTCGCGATGCAACTCGCCAAGCGCGAGCGGAGCAATCCGCGCGCAATGGCCGATCGCGTCGTCGCGGCGCTCTCCCTCCCGACCTCCGCGGTGCAGGCGGTCGAAATCGCCGGCCCCGGCTTCATCAATTTCCGCCTCGCCGCCGACACCCTCGCGGCCGACCATGCCCGCATCCTCTCCGAAGGTGCTGCCTACGGCCGCTCTGCCACGGGCGCCGGCCGCCGCGTGAATGTGGAATTCGTCTCCGCCAATCCGACGGGGCCACTGCACGTGGGCCACGGCCGGGGTGCCGCGCTCGGCGATGGCATTGCCGCCCTCCTCGAATGGACCGGCCACAGCGTGACCCGCGAGTTCTACATCAACGACGCCGGCGTGCAGATCGGGCGACTCGCCGAGTCGCTCTGGGCGCGGGTGCAACAGGCGGTGGGCCGCGAGGCGAGCATCCCCGAGGGTGGCTACCACGGCGAGTACCTGGCCGAGACCGCCGCGACGCTGCTCGAACGCGAAGGCCAAGCGTTCGCCGACCTTCCGGCCGACGAAGGGATCGCCCAATGCCGCACCGCGGCACTCGCAATGCAGCGCGCCGAACAGGACGACACCCTCGCCACCTTCGGCGTGCGCTTCGACGTGACCGCCTCGGAGCAGGCGCTATACGACGCCGGTGCCGTCGAGGCCGGATTGCAGCGCATCGCGGCGGCGGGGCTCTCCTACGAGCAGGATGGCGCGCTCTGGTTTCGCACCTCTTCCTTCGGCGACGAGAAGGATCGCGTCCTCCGGAAGCAGGATGGGTCGTACACCTACTTCGTCCCCGACATTGCCTATCACCTCGACAAGGTCGCCCGCGGCTTCGAGGCGGCGATCGACGTCTGGGGTGCCGACCACCATGGCTACATCCCCCGGATGCAGGGTGCGCTGACCGCGCTTGGCGTCCCGGCCGGATGGCTGAGCGTCGAGGTCGTGCAACTGGTGAAGGTCGTGCGCGGCGAGGAAGAGGTGAAGATGTCGAAGCGCTCGGGGGAGTTCGTCACCCTGCGCGACCTCTACGAGGAAGTCGGCGTCGACGCCGCGCGCTACTGGTTCTTGATGCGACGCGGTGACTCGCATCTCGTCTTCGACATCGAGCTCGCCAAGGCACGGACCGACGAGAATCCGGTCTTCTACGTGCAGATGGCGCATGCGCGGATGAGCGGCATCCTCCGCAACGCCGGCCTCGCGCCCGAGGCAGTGCAGGGGACGCTCGACGTCTCCGTGCTCGAGGATGGCGACCGCGAGTTGCTCAAGAAGCTCACGGCGTTCCCCGAGGCGGTGACCCGCGCGGCGCGCGACGCGCAGCCGCACCGCGTGACGACCTACCTCGATGAGCTGGCCCGCACCACCCACGGCTGGTATCACGGCTGCCGTGTCCTCGGCGAACCCGAGCCGATCATGCAGGCCCGCCTCCTCCTTGCCCGTGCCGCGCGCCAGGTGCTCGCCAACGGCCTCTCGCTACTCGGCATTTCGTCTCCCGACCGGATGTGATCGGATGACTCTTCTCGTCGTTGGCAGTGTGGCACTCGACTCCGTCTTCACCCCGTTCGGCGAGACGGCCGATGCCCTCGGTGGCAGCGCCGTCCACTTCGCGGTGGCCGCGTCGCTCCTCCATCCGGTGCGCGTCGTCGGCATCGTCGGTGAGGACTACCCGGTTGCCGAGCTGGAGCGGCTCGCCCCGCGCGGCATCGATTGGTCCGGCGTCGAGCAGGTGCCGGGGGAGTCGTTCCGCTGGAAGGGGAAGTACTCCTACGATCTGCAGAGCCGGGAGACGCTGGAGACGCGCCTTGGCGTCTTCGCCGATTTCCGCCCCAAGCTCCCGGCCGGTGCTGAAGCCGCACAGTTCGTCTTCCTCGGCAACATCGACCCCGAGCTGCAGCTCTCGGTGCTCGACCAGGTCACCGCACCGAAGCTCGTCGCCTGCGACACGATGAACTACTGGATCCAGTCGAAGCGCGACACCCTGATGCAGCTCCTGAAGCGCGTCGACATGCTGATGGTCAATGACTCCGAGGCGCGGGAGCTGTCCGGTGACTGGAACATTCATCGCGCCGGCCGCTGGATCCTCGATCGCGGTCCGAAGCGCGTGGTGATCAAGCAGGGCGAGTTCGGCGCGTTGCTGATCGAGCCGGGCCGCACGTTCCACATTCCCGCCTATCCGCTCGAGGAAGTCTTCGACCCGACGGGTGCGGGCGATGCCTTCGCCGGCGGCTTCATGGGCTATCTCGCACGCGAGGATGCCACCGACACCGACCACCTGCGTCGGGCGATGGTGTACGGTGCGGCGATGGGCTCGTACTCGGTGTCGGGCTTCGATGTGAAGGGCTTCGAGGGCGTGTCGTCGGCGGACCTCGAGGAACGGGTGCGCCACTTCGTCGACCTGACCAACATCCCGCGCGCGGAGCGACTGGCGTGACCATACCACAGTCGCAGTACGCGGCGGCGGGCGTCGACCTGTCGCAGGCCGAAATTGCCAAGGCGCGCATCGGCGAGCTGGTGGCGGCCACGCGCACACCCCTGTCCGTAGGTGCCGTGGGCGCCTTCGGTGGGATGGTGCGGATCCCCGCCGGGATGCGCTCACCGGTGCTCGTGATGAGTACCGACGGCGTCGGCACCAAGGTCCTCGTCGCGATGCAGGCCGGCCGCTTCGATACCGTCGGCGAAGACCTGGTCAACCACTCGGTCAACGACATACTCGTGCATGGGGCGCGGCCGATCGC
>JBBQJU010000029.1:0-15141 GCA_038326215.1 Gemmatimonadales bacterium
GGCGTGGGTACGCCACCAAGGCGCTGCGCCATTTTCTGGCGGACCTCCCGCCGCTCGGTCTGCGCTACGTGGAGCTGACCTGCAACACCGACAATGCCGCATCACGCCGCGTGATCGAGGTGAACGGTGGCGTCTACGTCGAACATTTTTCGCCACCCAACATGGTGGGCGGCGGGGAGAGCATCAGGTTCCGGATCGCGTTGGGGGCAGCTGCCAACGACGTTGGTGGGATGCGTTAACCAACCCTGCTCCGCGATAGACCGACTCCTCCGAACACCCGCACCGCAATCGACGAAATGCTGACGCAGCATGGTGTCACGACGACTGCCTGGTCCGTGCGGGCTCAGGTCGGTCTCCTCCACCTCGGCTGGCCCCGCCGCGGATCCGTAAGGTGCTAGGTTGCGCGCATACTTCTGAACGACGACGGAGGAATGGCCCGTGAAGAATCTCTTTGAGCCGTCGCTGGTCATGGAGGTGACGGAACGCCTCGAACGACTAAGGCCGGATAGCCCGAGGCTCTGGGGTACGATGACGGCCCCGCAAGCCATGGCGCATTGCTCCGCCGGCTTCGAGTGGGCGCTGGGAGACACCGTTCCGCCACGGATGTTCGTGGGACGGATCTTTGGTGGCATGGTCAAGAGAATGGCGCTCGGCAGCGACGACCCACTCCGGCGCAACTCACCGACCGCACCGTCACTGGTCGTGGCCGACGAACGCGATCTCCAGACCGAACGGACGCACCTTCGTGGTTTGATTGACCGCTTTTCGGCAGCAGGGCCGGCAGGGTGTACCACGAATCCGCACGCCTTCTTCGGGCGGTTGACCCCGGACGAGTGGTCTGTGTTGATGTACAAGCATCTGGACCATCACCTCCGGCAGTTCGGGAGCTAGTGCGCACGGCCGAGCACACGCGACTTGGTGGGACATCCTCCGCCACGCTACCGTGCAGCGCGCGTGGTGGACCGCAGTGCTCACCTGGCTCGCACGACGCTAGGCACAAAGAAGCCAGGTCCTCGTGCTGGTGACATCGGTGGAATAGCGGGAACTGATTGTCCTTCCCAACCACGCTGTGACGCAGTACTCTGAGCCACCCCACGCGCCGAGACTGACCTGACCATTCCATCGTTCATCACGCGCTGCGTCCTTGTTGCTCTCGCCGCGCTATCGGCAGCACAGACGTCCTCCGCCCAAGGATCGTCCAAGTCCGCCCGCGCCACGCGGTTCAAGGGCCCGCCACCACAGATCGATGGGCTGCTTGATGAGGCCGTCTGGACGACCGCGACCATCATTGCGGATTTCGTCCAGAAGGACCCCGATGAGGGGAAGGCGCCCACCGTCGTGACCGAAGTCCGGCTGCTGTATGACGACGACGCGCTCTACATCGCGGCCCGGATGCTCCGGCCGGATGCGAGGGCGATTCGCCGTTCGATTTCCCGCCGCGATACCGATAGCGACGCCGAAGTCTTCCTGGTGTCGCTCGATCCGTACCTCGACCGGCAGACCGGCTACACCTTCTCGATCAATTCCGGCGGCGTGCGCGGGGACTGGTACCACCCGCAGGACCAGGAGGGTGGACGGGAAGCGCAATTCGATCCGGTCTGGAGCGCCCACGCCCACGTCGACGACCAGGGGTGGTCGGCCGAGATGCGGATTCCCTTTTCCCAGTTGCGCTTCAACGCCGGCGAGAGCCAAGTCTGGGGGTTGGAACTCACGCGCAGCCTTCCCGACAAGAATGAACGCGACCAGTGGGTGCTGATTCCGCGTAACGTGGCCGGCTTCTTTTCACGGTTCGGGCGACTCGAAGGGATCAGCAGGATCCCGTCGAGCAGGCGCCTCGAGTTGCTGCCCTACGTCACCGGTGGACTGACCTACCGCGCCAATGTGAATCCGCGGGATCCGTTCGAGGAGCGGTCCTCAGGCCGGGTCGGCGGGGATCTGAAGATGGGATTGGGTCCCAACCTGACCCTGAACGCCACGGTCTTCCCGGATTTCGGTCAGGTCGAGGCCGATCCGGCTGACGTCAACCTCTCGGCCTTCGAGACCGTCTTCGCCGAGCGGCGACCGTTCTTCACGGAGGGGAGCGAACAGCTCACGGGGCTGGGGCAGAATTTCATCAATCGGCCGGTCTATTTCTATAGCCGGCGCATCGGTGCGCCACCGCGTGGCAGCACCCGCGGCGACTTCGTCGATCAACCGGTCAACACCCCCATTCTTTCCGCGGCGAAGTTGACCGGTCGGCTGAAGTCCGGCCTCTCGGTCGGATTGCTTGCGGCGGTGACGCCGTTCGAGCGCGCCCGCTCCTACGATTCCCTGGCGGACCGCGTCGATGCCGTCGCGGTCGAGCCGGTGAACTCCTTCGGGGTCCTCCGCATGCAGCAGGACTTCGGCACGCAGCAGTCGAACGCGGGATTCAACCTCACCCATGCGCACCATTTCGTCGACGAGCAAGGCGGGTTGCAGAACATCCTCTCCCGCGATGCCGTCGCTGGTGGCGTCGACTTCAAGCTCCGGAGCCAGCAGGGGAAGTTCGAGCTGACCGGATTTATCGGTGCGAGCTATGTGGAGGGCGACTCGACCGCGATCGCGCGATTGCAGCGCGGCAGTGCCCACTTCTTCCAACGCCCTGATCAGGATCATATCCGGTACGCCCCAGGTCGCACGTCGCTCCGCGGCTACACCGCGTCGATTCGGCATGACAAGAATGCCGGCTACTCGTTCTGGGGGATCCAGGTGCTGGCCCGTTCCCCTGGATTCGAGATCAACGACCTCGGCCGGATGGCGACCGCCGATGACATCGACTTCAACGCCGACTTCGGGGTCCGGAATGCCAAGCCGCGCAAATCGTTCCGCTTCTACTCGCTCAATCTTGCGACGCGGTCCGGGTGGAACTTCGGCGGCATTCGTCAATACTCCAACGTCGGCCTCAACACCAGCCTCACGTTCAACAACTTCAAGCGCGCCTCACTCAACGCCAGCTACAACTTCCGCTCGCAGAGCGATGTGCTGACGCGCGGCGGCCCGCTCATGGGAACGCCGAATGCGGTGAGCGTCTCGAGCAGCTTCAACAGTCGGTCGAACATTCCGGTCACCTGGAGTGTCAACGCCAGCGGCGCGCACGACGAACTCGGCGGCTGGTCCTGGACGGCACGCTCGACGCTGAGTGTGCGCCCTGGCGCGCGGTGGCAGGCTTCGGTGGACCCGACCTATACCCGGTCGGCCGACGCGCGGCAGTATGTCACCACCAAGAGCGGCGGCTCGGCGGCGACATTCGGCAACCGCTACACCTTTGCGTTTGTCGAGCGGAGTCAGCTCTCGGCACGGCTCCGGCTTAACTACGCCGTGACCCCCAACTTCACGGTCGAGGCCTACGCGGAGCCGTTTGCGGCGACTGGCCGGTACTCGAAATTCGGTGAGCTCTCCGCAGCGCGAAGCAAGTCGCTGCGGCAGTATGGCGCACCGGGCACGGGCACCGTGATGACCCGCCATCCGGACAGCTCGTATACCGTCACCGACGGAGCGCAGACCATCGCGCTCCCGAACCTCGATTTCACGAGGCTCTCGTTCCGCTCGAACCTCGTGCTCCGGTGGGAGTGGCTTCCGGGGAGTACGTCGTACCTGATCTGGCAGAACAATCGCCAGCAGTTCACGCCATATGGGACGGTGGTGAATGCGGGGCGACTCTACGATGCGATCAGCGCGGACGGCGACAATTTTCTGGCACTCAAAGTGAGCTACTGGATCGGGGTGAAGTAGGCGGGAGGCGGGGGATATTGTTGTGATGTGGTTCCCCAGTATGCGGAACTTCGGTATGCACCCCGGATTTGGGGTAAGAAAGGTCGGGTATCCGCACTCACCGAACCGAGCGCGGATCGGTTATTTTTGGCCTGTGACACAGTACACCGGATGATCACGGCGCAGGTCAGGTGGTGACCCTGCCCGATGCAGCCTTTGACGCAGACTGAATGGGAGCAACAGATGGACGACAACACGCCCGCGACCGGTGGAAAGTGCCCGGTCATGCACGGAACCAGACTGACCACGACGGCCGGGGCACACTCCAACAGCATGTGGTGGCCGAACCGTCTCAACCTCGGCATCCTCTGCCAGCATTCCTCACGCTCCGACCCGATGGGGGAGGGATTTGACTACGCCGCTGAGTTCGCGAAGCTCGATCTCGAGGCGCTTCGGCAGGACCTCCGCGCCCTGATGACGGACTCGCAGGACTGGTGGCCCGCCGACTTCGGACACTACGGCCCGTTCTTCGTCCGGATGTCATGGCATGCCGCCGGCACCTATCGCACGGGAGATGGCCGCGGCGGCGCCTCGGCCGGGACTCAGCGCTTCGCACCGCTGAACAGCTGGCCCGACAACGGGAACCTCGACAAGGCACGCCGGCTGCTGTGGCCGATCAAGCAGAAATACGGCAACATGATCTCCTGGGCTGACCTGCTGGTGCTGGTCGGCAATGAGGCGATGGAGTCGATGGGCTTCCGTACCTTCGGCTTCGGCGGCGGGCGAGCGGATGTCTGGGAGCCGGAGGAGGACATCTACTGGGGCCCCGAGGCCGAATGGCTTGGCGATAAGCGCTATTCCGGAGACCGCGAGCTGACGAATCCGCTCGCCGCAGTCCAGATGGGGCTGATCTATGTGAATCCCGAGGGTCCGAACGGGACGCCGGATCCGCTCGGCTCGGCACGCGACGTCCGCGAGACGTTCAAGCGGATGGCAATGAACGACTATGAGACGGTGGCGTTGGTCGCGGGCGGGCACACCTTCGGCAAGATGCATGGTGCAGGTGACCCCGCGCTGATGGGCCCGGAGCCCGAGGGTGCGCCGATCGAGGAGCAGGGACTGGGCTGGCACAATCGCTTCCGGACCGGGAAGGGGGTGGACACCACGACCTCCGGCCTCGAGGGCGCATGGACGCCAACCCCGACGCAGTGGGACCACACCTATTTCGAGACGCTGTTCGGCTGGGAATGGGAACTGGTGAAGAGCCCCGCGGGCGCATGGATCTGGGAGCCGACTGACAAGATCGGCGCCGCGACCGTCCCCGACGCCCATGTCCCGGGAAAGAAGGTGCTGCCAGCGATGTCCACTGCGGATATCGGCCTGCGCGAGGACCCGGCGTACCGCGCCATCGCGAAGCACTTCCACGAGAATCCGGCAGAGTTCGCCGATGCCTATGCACGCGCCTGGTTCAAGCTGACGCACCGTGACATGGGGCCGCGGGCCCGCTACCTCGGCGCGCTCGTCCCAGCTGAGGAGCTGATCTGGCAGGACCCGCTCCCGGCGGTCGATCATCCACTGATCGGGGCGGACCAGATTGCGGCCCTCAAGGCCACGATCCTGGCTGCAGGGCTGCCGATCTCGCAGCTCGTCGCGACGGCATGGGCGTCGGCCTCGACCTTCCGCGGTTCCGACAAGCGCGGTGGTGCCAATGGCGCCCGCATCCGCCTTGCCCCGATGCGGCAGTGGGACGTGAACCAGCCGGCGAAGCTCGCGCGCGCGCTCGAGATCTACGAGACGATCCAGCGGGACTTCAATGCTCGCGGCACGGGTGGGATGAAGGTCTCGTTGGCCGATTTGATCGTCCTGGGCGGCTGCGCGGCGGTCGAGGCGGCCGCAGCGCGCGCAGGAATCGCGGTGGTGGTGCCCTTCACGCCAGGCCGCACCGATGCCTCGCCGGAGCAGACCGACACGGAGTCGTTCGAGGCGCTGGAGCCGATCGCGGATGGTTTCCGGAACTACCAGCCGGTAGCGACCACCGTCTCCGCCGAAGAGATGCTGCTGGACAAGGCTCAGCTCCTCACGCTGACGCCGCCGGAGATGACCGTACTGGTCGGCGGAATGCGCGCGCTGCATGCCACCGTCGGTGGCGTCCGGCATGGCGTCTTCACGGATCGTCCGGAGACGCTCACGAACGACTTCTTCGTGAACCTGCTCGACATGGGTACCGAGTGGCGGCCGATCGCGGGGTCGCATGACGTGTTCGAGGGACGCGACCGCGCCACCGGCGACGTGCGCTGGACGGCGACGCGGGTGGATCTCATCTTCGGCTCGCACTCCGAACTCCGCGCGCTGGCCGAGGTGTATGCGCAGGATGACGCCCGAGAGAAGTTCGTCCGCGACTTCGTGGCGGCGTGGGACAAGGTCATGCAGCTGGACCGGTTCGACCTGGGCTGAGCGGCGGTATCGGGGGTGGGGGGTCCCGCGGGGGGCGCACCGGCAGAGACCGGGGCGCCCCTCGTGCCATGCCAGCCGGTCGACATCGGGCGTAGATTCAGTCGTCCCTCCTCCCCCGCCGGAGATTCGCTGATGGCGCCTCAGCTCCCTCGCACCCAGCGCAGTCGCCGATGACGCGCCGCGTCCAGCTCACGCTCTTTGTGCCCGAGATGGAAGCACGGGCGATTGAGCAGGTCCGCGCGCAGCTCGACCCGGTGCAGCAGCGGCTGATTGCCGCGCATGTCACGCTCTGCCGCGAGGACGAACTGGCCGAGGTTCCGCTCCAGCGATTGCGGGCGGCGGCAGTGCGTCCCGAACCGCTCACCCTCGGCTTCGGCGCGCCGGAGCGCTTCACCGGCCACGGCGTCCTGCTGCCCTGTGTGGGCGGGAGCGCGGCCTTCCATCGTCTGCGGTTGCTGGCACTTGGTAGCGAGGCAATCCGCGAGCAGGCGGCGCATATCACGCTCGCGCATCCTCGCAACCCGGTGGCTATTGGCAATCGCACGGATCGTGACATCGGGCTGCCGACGCCGATGCTGATCACCTTCACGGCGATCTCGTTGATCGAACAGATGGACGACGGGCCGTGGGAGGTGCTCGATATCTTCCCGCTGGATGGGCGGGGGGTGAAGTGATGCGGTTCCCCGCCCCTGAACGCAGTGAGGTCGGCGGGGCCTCACCGCCACCTTCGCCTCGTACACCGACGCCTACACGAACGTAATTGTCGATTGCTACGGGACGTGTACCTCGGTGTGCATCGATGGTCCCCCCTACGACTTCACGTTCACGCTGGGTCCTCCGCTGTTCCTGTCCACCTTCGATCTCGCGCCTGGTGGCACATACGATTTCCAGCTCGGAACGTTTACTCCGACCGGCGGAAGCGATGCACCCGGCACCTACAAGTTCTACATTGCTGGGTTCTTTCTCGGAATCGACGGTCTCGATGACATGGGTAACGCTGTTTATGCTCCGATCGACCTTGGCTGGACCTGTTGGCAACCGGGAGGCATCGACTGCGCCTTCACCAGGACGGTGACCGCGGATCAGTCAGGTGACGTGGTTCCGGAACTGCAGACGCTGCTGCGCTTGGCCACAGGGATGGCGGGGTTGGCGGTCGTGCCACGCCGCCGTCGGCGCGCATAGCGTCGCCCCCGTGCAGCGGTCGAGTCCTCCGCCGTCATCGAGGCCTACGGCGGCGTTGACAGTCCATCATGGGTAAGGAGCACTCGCAGATGCCTCTAGCCACCAATCTCGACGCAAAGCTCCGGCTGATCACGACGCAGTGGACGCCGAAGGTGATCGCCCAGATGAACGACTACCACCTGAAGCTCGCCAAGCTCGAGGGCGATTTCATCTGGCACAGTCATCCCGAGACCGACGAGGTCTTCATGGTTATCTCGGGCCGGATGGAGATTGCCTTCCGCGATGGCTCGGTCACGCTGGACGCGGGCGAGCTGTACGTCGTGCCGAAAGGGGTGGAGCACAAGCCGTTTGCCGCCGAGGAGTGCTGCATTTTGTTGATTGAGCCGGCGGGGACAGTGAACACCGGTGACGCGGGCGGTGCCCGGACGGCGCCGGCCGATGCGTGGATTTGAGGGGGGTAGTTGACCTAGTGTAATGCGGTTCCCCGCCCCCGAACGCAGTGAGGGCGGCGGGGGACATTGTCCTGATGCGGCGCCACCGCCAGGCCACGGAGATTGATGCCATGACACTGCAGGAAGCACTCGACACCCTCAAGTCGCTCGGCATTGAGTCCGTTCGCGCCCACAATCGGAAGTTCGGCGCCGGCGACAACCAATACGGCACCAAGCTCGGCGACATCCGCAAGCTCGCCGCGAAGATCAAGACCGACCACCAGTCGGCGCTCGACCTCTACCACAGCGGGATCATCGACGCGCAGCTCCTCGCCATCCTCCTGATCAAGCCGAAGCAACTCTCGAGCGATGAACTCGACCGCATCGTCCGCGCCGCGACCTTCTCGCAGGTGGCTGACTGGGTGAACGCCTATCTCGTGAAGGAGCATCCCGAGAAGGAGACGCTGCGCGTGCGCTGGATGGCCGACGCCGACCCGTCGGCGAGCGGCTGGGTATCTACCGCGACTATCCGACCTCGAAGGGGTGTACGTCGCCGTTCGCGCCGATCTGGATCAACGAGATGGTGCGGAGGGAGGGGTAAGGACGGCGAACGGCGAACGGTGAACGGCGCACGGGAGGCATCCTCGGGTGCCTGTGCTGCCGCGAAGGATGGCTGGTTGGTCATCCATTGGTTATACTTCGGTATGAAAACAGCAATCTCCCTCCCCGATCCCCTGTTCAAAGCCGGCGATCAGCTCGCCAAGCGGCTGGGCGTGACCCGCAGTGAGCTCTATGCCCGAGCGCTGGCCGAATTTGTGGCAAAGCAGAAGGCCAGCCAGTACACCGAGCGACTCAACGCCGTGTACGACGCCGAGGAGAGCCGACTCGACCCCGCCGCCATTGCCGGGCAGGCGCGCGCCCTCCCCCGCGAGTCGTGGTAGCGGGTGGAGATCGCGCGCGATGAGATCTGGTGGGCGGAGCTGCCGGACCCGGTCGGCTCCGCGCCCGGGCATCGCCGTCCGGTGCTCGTTGTCCAGAGCGACACCTTCAATCGGAGTCGCCTGGCCACTGTCACGGTGATGGCCCTCACCAGCAACGTCCGTCTCGTCGATGCACCCGGCAATGTCCTCATTCCGACAGCGGCGTCTGGCCTGCCGCGAGACTCCGTGGCGAATGTCACGCAATTGCTGACAGTCAATCGCGACATGCTCACCGAACGAGTGGGGAGACTCCCGACCCCGCTGGTCCGGCAGATCAACGCCGGGCTGCGCTTCGTGCTCGAGTTGTAGGGACGCATGCTGCTGCGCATAATTCTCGCCCTCATCTTCATCGCGGCCGGCATGCTCCACTTCCTGAAACCCGCGCCGTACATCGCCATCATGCCGCCGTGGCTCCCGGCGCACGCGCTGCTGGTGCAGCTGAGTGGTGTGGCGGAATTGATCGGCGGGATCGGGCTGTTGCTCGAGCGGACGCGGCGGACGGCGGGCATCGGACTCATCGTTCTGCTCGTGATGATCCTCCCCGCGAACGTGCAGATGTTGCTGAACTATCAGGCGCGTGGCGCACCGTCGGGAGAGATCACCCTGCTCTGGCTCAGGCTACCGTTGCAGTTCCTACTCATTGCCGCGGTGTGGTCGGTCTCGCTGCGTCGGCGTCGGGGGTCGTAGAGGCGTCAGGACGGCGCAGCTGAAATCCGGCACGCGGCATCTCACACCTCGCCGAGGTACCGATGGACCTCTTTCGCAAACTCCGCGCGATCCTCACCCTCGGTGTCGTGTCGGGAGTCTTCTGGTGGCTGGCGTTCACGCTGGGGCGGGCCGGCTACGAGCTGATCGAATTCGGCCGCTTCGGGTTCGCCTTCGGCGGACCGATGCAACTCACCATCGCCCTGCTCGGCTTTGTCGGTGGCGTGGTCTACGCGACGGCCATCGCGATGCTCCCCGCGCGCGAGGGCCGTGAGTCGCTGAGTGCCGGTCGCGCCGCGCTCCTCGGAGCCATTGGCGGCGCGATCGTCCTGCTGGGGATCCGCTTCCTGATCATCGGCACCACGATGGCCGGCGGATTCGTCTGGAGCCTCCTCTTCCCCATGGCCGTCTGCAGCGCCCTCGGCGCCGGGACCGCGCTCGCCATCAGCGGGACCGCCAAGCGGGGGGCGTTGCCGCCAGGGCCAGTGGAGTGATGGGCGCGGCGCCCGGCAAGTGACGCTCGACGACTGCAAGCAGCTCCGCGACTTCAGCGGCGCTCGTCGTATGCTCCACGATCCATCGGTTGGCGAGCCACTCGTGCACGCTCATCGTCATCACCCATCACAAAGCGCTTCGGGCCTGCCATGACCTGCACGAGGAGCAGAAAAGCGTCACGCCCCGCCACCACCGCTCACGGGCGCGATAGATTCCGGTTAGCCTTCCCGACATGATGATCCCCTCCGCCCCCGGGACCCCCATGCGACACCTCCTCGCGCTCGTCGTGCTGCTGGCCGCCGCGTGCCAGCGCGCCCCAGAACCGACCACCGCCGGAACCCGCGACTCGGCCGGCGTCACCGTCGTCTCCAGCACCACGCCCGTCTGGCGTGAGGGCGAGGGGTGGCGCGTCGACAGCGTCCCGATGACCGTGATCGGTGCCGACGAGAACGATCCCCAGCAGCAGTGGAAGTATCTCGAGTCGGCCGCCAGACTCTCCGACGGCAGCGTCGCCGTCGCCGCGGACGGGTCGATTCGCCTCTTCGGCGCCGACGGCCGCTTCGTGCGCCTGATCAGCCGCTCCGGCGAAGGGCCGGGAGAGTTCCGCCACGTCGATGCGCTGCTCGCGTTGCCGGGCGACACCCTCCGCGCCAACTCGTACTTCGGTTATCAGGTGTCGTGGTTCGCGCCGACCGGCGAACTCGTTCGCGAGGAGCGACTCGACCGGGCGCAGCTCGCGCACTTCGGCCCGTGGGGTGAATGCACCGGCGGTCTGCTCTCCGACGGTTCACGCTACAGTTGCAAGATGGACTCGACGATCCCGCTCTCCGCGACCAACCGGCGCAGCGTTGTCGATGCGAACGGCATGAGCTCGCCTGGACCGGGGCTGCTCCGTGAGCTACGCCGAATCTGGCTCGTGACGCCGGCCCGCGACACGGCCTACCCGCTCGGTATCACCACCGGCCTCGAGCAGTTTGGCGTGAAACTCGAGGGGGGGCGCGAGGAGTTCGTCATCCACCCTTTCCACTCGATCTCACACTTCGCAAGCGGCGGCACACCGCTCCGGCTCGCGATCGCCACCAACCCCGACTATCGCATAGAACTCTGGTCGATGACCGGCAGGCTCGAACGGATCATCGAACGGCCTGGTGCCCGCATCGCGCCGCCCGCCGAGGAAATCCCCCGTGCACGCGAGTCGATGAGCAGCCAGCTGCAGCGATATCTGGATAAGGCGACCATCGAGCGCGTGCTCGCGCAGGTGCCGACACCGGATTCGCTCGCCGCCGTCGCTGGCTTGGCGATGACCCC
The DNA here is from genome assembly GCA_038326215.1 of Gemmatimonadales bacterium. Taxonomy (GTDB): domain Bacteria; phylum Gemmatimonadota; class Gemmatimonadetes; order Gemmatimonadales; family GWC2-71-9; genus Palsa-1233. The sequence continues at coordinate 11,288 of JBBQJU010000029.1, forward strand.
GTCGGGGGAGTTGCTTGTGCAGCGCGAGGGGTTGCTGCGTACGCAGACGGCGTCGGTCTGGGATGTCTTCGACGTCGAGGGCCGCTTGCTCGGCAGCATCCGTACCCCTGGCCGCATGCGCATTCTGGCCGCCGGCACCGACTACCTCTTGGTGCTGCGGCTCACCGAGGATGACGGCTCGAGGGTCGAGGTGTACCGTCTCCGCCGATAGGAACCCCACCCAATGAAACCCATCCGCTTCCTCGCGATGTGGCTCCTGATCGCGATCGCGATGACCGCCACCGGACGGATGGTGGATCGGAAATCGTGACCGACGAGGATGATGTGCCGTATCTGGTCGGATACCGGATCGTGCGGTAGCTGAGGTCGCACGACGGCGTGCTCGGCGTGACGATCGACGCCGAGGGCTTTCGGCACATCCAGTTCTATCGCTTCGTGAGGTAGGCTCCCCTCACCACCGATAACGCACGATGCTGTCCTGATCGCCCGGCTCGCCGTCGGTGCCCCACGCGGTGCCGCGCTCGATCGCGAAGAGTCGCACCGACGCGGGGAAGGTGACGAGCGCGAGGTCCTCACCGCGGGCATCGAGGATGCGCCACTGCGGCTTCCCTGCCACCCGCGCAAAGAGCTCGATGGCGATGGTGCCGTCCCGCCCCATCAACACGCTGCGGTACGGCGGGTAGTGTGTTGGAAAGGCGGCGTCGCGATAGAGCTGCAGCAGCGCCGGAGGCGGCCCCTTGGCGCTCATCAACGCCGTTCGCGCGCTGTCGACCGCACGCGCCGGAATCGGAACCGGACGGTACCGGTAGAGGCGGTTGAGCAGCGAATCACCCTTGGTCGCATCAATCACCACGACGCGGTAGCTCCCCTCTGATGCAGTCGCCTGCTCGACGTTGACGATGACAAAGCGATTTCGATCAAGCGGCTCGGTCAGTGCGACGTGCGGGCACCACGGCACGGACACCGAGCCAGTCTTCGTGCCATAGTCGCAGGACGTCACGTTGTCGGGCATCGCACCGATGTACTTCAGCATCCGACCGTCGCGGCTCTGGCGCAGGAAGAACCGCCTGTGGTCTGTCGGAAGCGCGAGCCAGGACGGCAACGTCGCCCCGTCGCGCCAGAAGCCCATGGTGAGGAGGGCACGGTCGGGGCCGATTCCCATCACGAAGGGATTGTTGAACGGAGCCTCCTTCAAGACCTCACCGCGCGGACCGGAGAGCGCCGGCGGGAGCGGATCGGTCCGCAGCAACTTCAGGTCGGGGCCGACGAGGGTCAGGCGCGGCGTTCCCGATTCCGTCAGCCAGAGCGTATCCCCAATCCACCCAGCCCGGGTGCCTTCGATGCGACGGAATTCGCCGGGGCCCTCGCCCTTGCGCCCGAAGGTGCCGAGGGGGCGGCCATCGGGGGCAAAGACGCGGAAGTTCCGATCTTGCTGTTGACTCGCCACCATCACGCCCTTGGGCGAGACGAAGAGCCACCAGATCGGGAGGAGGCCCTGGGCTTCGGCGTCGATGCGCAGTTCTTCCCTGGCATCGACCACGCGCTGGGCGGGGAGTGCGGCGAGCGGAACGCAGGCGAGGACGAGAAGGGTGACCGCCCGAAGGCGGGTCGCGGGACCGACAGGAGGAGAGAGGGGCATCGTTGACGATATCACCGCAATCGCACGCGCGGTAGACTCCTGCCAGAAGCCGCGCGACGTGCCACCCCCCCACGCATCAGGCTGCGTCGCTACAGGACTTCCTGGTCACCGCCTGCGCCCGTCGGGCCTGACTCACCCGACCAGTGCACGATGATGCGTCCGAAGCCAGAGGATGACCTCGAGCCGAAGCGCACTCACCACCGCATACAATTCTGCCGCCTCGGCATCAGAGGTGGACCCGGCTCGTTCGTAATTGCTCAGATTTCGCTTCCGTCGCACAGCGTCGAGCAGATCGACGGTCACGGCTTCAACGCCGACTGTCTGCCGCAGCGAGAGAATCGCGCGCTCATGGGCACGTTCACGTCCCGGGCGAAATCCTGTCGCGGCGAGGGCGAGAACGGAGAGCTGGAGCGCCGCGTTGTAGGTGATCCCCAAACGCCAGTCCGAGCTCAATCGTGGGACGGCTGCGTCCTGCAGGTCACGCTCGACGACGGCAAACAGTTCCGCGATTTCAGCGACGCTGGCTTGGTGTTCCACGATCCACCGGTTGGCGAGCCACTCGGCCAAGCTCATCGTCATCACCCACCACAAAGAGCTTCGGGCCTGCCAACACCTGCACGAGAAACGGCGCGCCGGTCGTGAACTTGGTGCGGAATTCGGCCGGCGGGAACAGCGCAGCGTTCACCTCCCGACCTAGCCCTGCTTCGGCGACGCGAAGCGCCGGGACCAGCTCGCGCATGGTGACCGATCCGATCACCAGCAGGTCCACGTCACTCGCCGCGGTCTGCGTCCCCGAGGCTACCGAGCCGTGAATGAAGGCGACTTCAATGCGGCCTTGGTGTCCCAGGTGCGCCAGCGCAGCGCGGAGGATATCCACGGCGCCTGCCGTCTTCTGAATGATTGACTGCAGCTCGGTGAAAATTGGCGCGTGACGATTCGCCGAGAAGTAGACTTGCCGCCCCTCGCGCACGCGGTGCAGCAACCCTGCCTCGGTCAGCTGCTTCAACTCGCGTTGGACACCGCCTGAGCCACCGCCCGCCGCGCGGAGAATCTCCCGCAGGTAGAAACGTTCATCGGGCCGCCCGAGGAGCAACGCGAGGACGTCGCGCCGGGTCTGGCCGAAGAGGAGGGAGCCGAGCTGGCTGGTGACTGGTCGTGTGCCCATAGTGGGCGCAAATGTACCCACAAAGGGCACATCCAGGGAACTGCAAGGCGAGGCCATAGATTTCTGCCACCCCCGCAACGTCGTTTGTCCCTGCCCCGGACGCCGCACCATGAAACCCATCCGCTTCCTCACGATGTGGCTGCTGATGGCGGTCGCGATGACAGCCAACGGCATCGGTCGCGAACTGTTGCTCCGCCCACTTCTCCCCGGCTGGGCGACGGCACTGACGAGCGCACTCCTTGGCGCGCTCTGGATCGGTTTGATCACCCGGTGGGGCTTCAGGCTGCTGCGCCAAGGCGACCGGCCGGCGAATGACGTGACGCTGTGGGGGTACACAGCGCTGCTGATCGGAATGACAGTGGCCTTCGAAACCGTGCTTGGGCGGATCGTGGATCGGAAATCGTGGACGGAAATCGCTGAGCACTACGCACTCTGGCGCGGCGAGCTGTGGCCGTTGGTGCTCGCCTGGCTGGGGGTGACGCCGTGGTATTGGGGTCGCGTTCACCGACTTCACTGATCTCGGCCCCGTGCCTGTTGGGCGACACGCGCCGACCACGTGGCACCGCCACGCTCACGATCATCGCCGTCCACCGAGTCGGAGTCCGAGCAGGATCATCACATCGTTCCGCGTGGCCGTGGTACCAAGGCCGCGGAGCGGGGCGAAGCCGCTGAGATAGTCGCGCACTTCGAGCCGCAGCTGCACGCGATGCAGGTCGAACTCGCCACCCGCACTCACGAACCCCGCAACATTGTGCGTCGCGGCCGTGCTCCCGGCGCGATAGTCGTAGCTCCGGGCGCCAACGCCGCCACCCCCGAACGGCATCACGACCACCGGCCCAAGATCCAGCGCGCTCCCGCGCACTTCGGCACCGATGTCGTAGAGGAAGGCATCGACTTTGGGCTTCCCCGCCATCGTCACGTCGCGCGTGCGAGCCCAGCCGAACGAGGCGGTCACCGCCACGCCCGAACGGCATCACGACCACCGGCCCAAGATCCAGCGCGCTCCCGCGCACTTCGGCACCGATGTCGTAGAGGAAGGCATCGACTTTG
>JBBQJU010000030.1:0-15087 GCA_038326215.1 Gemmatimonadales bacterium
CGCCAGCAACGCCGCACCGATCACTCCCGGCATCAACAGCGGCAGCGTTACTCGACGGAAGGCAGTCCATTCGTCGGCACCGAGCGTCAGCGCCGCCTCTTCGAGTGCGGTGTCCATGCCCCGGAGCCGCGCCAGCACCACGAGCGTGGTGAACGGCAGCGAGAAGGTCGTGTGCGCGATGATCACCGTGGTGAGCCCGAGCGGAATGCCGATGCCGGTCACCAGGATCAGCAGCGAGATGCCGGCAACGATCTCCGGTGTCACGATCGGCACCGCGAGCAGTGCCTCGACGAGGCCCCGCCCGCGGAACCGGCCACGCGCGAGTGCCAACGCCGCCCCGGTGCCGAGCGTCGTCGCGAGCACCGTGGAGATGGTGCCGACCACCAGCGACGTCCACAGCGCACGCAACAGATCGGGGCGATCGGCAAGGCGGGTGTACCAGCCGATCGTGAAGCCGTCCCAGCGCGCCCCGGTGCGCGACGCATTGAAGCTCCACGCCATCAGCAGCAGCAGGGGAAGGTGCATCGCCAACAGGCCGAGCCCGGCCACTGCGGCGACCAGACGGCGATTCATGCCAACGACTCATCGCGCGCCCAGCGCAGCCGCACCAGCATCCCCAGCAGCACCACCGCCATCAGCAGGAACGCCAGCGCCGAACCGAAGGGCCAGTTGCGGCCGGCGGTGAATTGATTCTGGATCAGATTACCGATCAGCACCACCTTGGCGCCACCGAGCAGGTCCGAGGTCAAAAACGAACCGAGTGTGGGGATGAAGACCAGCAATCCAGCCGTCACGACCCCGGGCAGCGTCAGCGGCCAGGTGACTCGGGCGAAGCGCCGCCACTCCGTGGCGCCCAACGCCTCCGCCGCCTCGAGCAGCGCGGGGTCGAGCTTCTCGAGTGAGGCATAGATCGGCAGCACGGCGAACGGGATACTGCAGGTGACCAATCCGAAGAGGACCGCCCCCGTGGTGTACAACAATTGCACCGGCTCGTGCGTCCACCCGAGTGCGAGAAGCACCTGATTGAGCGGCCCGGTGTCGCGCAACAGAAAGACCGTAGCGTAGGTGCGCACCAGGAACGAGGTCCAGAACGGCAGCACCACCAGCAGGAGCAACAGCGATCGCCAGCGCGTGGCGCGGGCAATCAGCAGCGCGATCGGATAGGCAAACAGCAGGGTGAGCAGCGTCGCGACCGCGGCGATCAGCAGCGACTGCGCGAGGATGGCGAGATACAGGGGGTCGAGCAGGCGCGCGACAGAGTCCGTCGTCCAGCCGGGGTACACGCCACCGAGGAGGTGCCGCGGCCGGAGCGCGTAGGTCGCCATGATCCCGATCGGGATGCCGAACCAAAGTAGCAGCCATCCCGCGGCGGGCAGCAGCGCCGCAGTGGCCTCGAGCGTGGGCGCGCGGCGCAGCGCACCGAGCAACCGACGGCGCAGCATCATTCCGCGAGCACCTGCGCATCGTCGGGGTGCCACGCCACCTCGACCGGCTCGCCTGCGGCCCACGGCAGCGGCTTGGTCAGGAGGCCCTCGTTGCGGAGCGCCACCCGCACCGCCTGGCCATCGGCGAGGACCACCACCACATGGAGCGTCTCGCCAAGGAAGATCGTCTCGCGGACCACGCCGGCACGGATCGTTTCCCCGGCGGGACTCATCCCCGGGCGATGCAGGTCGAGCCATTCCGGCCGGACCGCCACCCGCACCGCCCTGCCGTCTGCGGTCATACCGTCGAAGAAGTTCGCTTCGCCGATGAACTCCGCCACGAACGCCGTCCGCGGCGCCTCATACACCTCGGCCGGTGTCCCCACCTGCTCCACCCGGCCAGCATGCATCACCGCGATCCGGTCGCTCATCACCAGTGCTTCTTCCTGATCGTGCGTCACCAGGATGAAGGTGATGCCGAGTCGGCGGTTCAACGCCTTCAGCTCAAACTGCATCTCCTTCCGGAGTTGCAGGTCGAGGGCGGCGAGCGGTTCGTCGAGGAGCAGAATCGGGGGCTCGAGCACCAATGCTCGCGCGAGGGCGACACGCTGCCGCTGGCCGCCGGAGAGCTCCGACGGCCGACGGTGCGCGAACTCATCGGGGTCGAGCCGCACCAATTCCAGCGCACGCGCGACGCGCCCAGTCACCTCGGCCTTGGCGACGCGACGCTCCTCAAGGCCAAAGGCGACATTCCCGGCGACGCTGAGGTGCGGAAAGAGCGCGTAGTTCTGGAACACCATCCCGATCGGCCGCTCGTAGGGCCGGCGCGCAGAGACATCTTCGCCCAGCATCTGCACACGGCCGGTATCGGGCCGCTCGAAGCCCGCGATCAGTCGAAGCGTGGTCGTCTTGCCGCACCCCGAGGGACCGAGCAGCGAGAAGAACTCCCCCGGCGCTACGTCAAGCGAGACGCCGTCCACCGCCACGGTGCGGCCGAAGCGACGGGAGACGGCGTCAAGCGACAGGACCGGTGGCACCGGTGCCGTCACACCACCTTGCCGATCGGCAGGGTGCGGATCCGCTTGCCTGTCAAGGCGAAAATTGCGTTGCAGACGGCCGGCGCGATTCCCGGTGTGGCCGGCTCGCCGACGCCGGTCGGCTTCTCGCTGCTCGGGAGGATGTGGACCTCGACGACCGGCATCTCCTTGAGGCGCATCATCCGGTGCGTGTCGAAGTTGCCCTGCACCACGCGTCCCTTGTCGAGCGTGATCTCTCCCCAGAGCGCCGCGGTGAGCCCCATCACGATCGAGCCTTCGATCTGCTGCTCCACGATCGCCGGGTTCACGACCTGGCCGCAGTCCACCGCGCAGACCACCCGATGTACCGTCGGTGTGCCATCCACGGCGACCGAGACTTCCGCCACCTCGGCCACATACGTCTGAAACGACTTGTACACCGAGATGCCGCGCGCCCGACCCGTCGGCAGCGGTGTGCCCCAGCCGGCCTTCTCGGCGGCGAGGTTGAGCACAGCCAGATGGCGGGGCGCTGCCGTGAGCAGGCTGCGGCGATAGTCGCACGGATCCTGCTTGGCGAGATGCGCCAGCTCGTCGATGAATCCCTCGACCGCAAAGCCGTTGTAGGAGTTGTTCACCGACCGCCAGAAGCCGACCGGCACGCCAGTGTCGACCAACACGCAGTCGACATGGACATTCGGGATCGCATACGGCATCGCCATGGCCCCTTCGACCACCTCGAGGTCAAGGCCGTCCTTCACACTCTCCGGCACCAAACGCATCATCGACGACGAGGTCGCCACGCGATGGGTCCACAGCACCGGCTTCCCCGCCGCATCGATTCCGCCACGGATGTGGTGGTGCGACGCCGCACGATAGAAATCGTGCTGCATGTCGTCTTCGCGCGACCAGATCACCTTGACCGGGGCCTTCACCGCCTTGGATGTCTCCAAGGCCTCGATGACAAAGTCCTGCTCGACGCGCCGACCGAAGCCGCCGCCCATGTAGGTCGTGTGTACCACGACCTTCTCCAGCGGCACGCCGCCGATCGCCGCCCCGGTCATCTGCGCGCCGGTCTGCAACTGGGTCGGTGCCCAGATCTCCACGCCGTCGGCGCGGACGTGGGCGGTACAGTTCATCGGCTCCATCGTGGCGTGGGCCAGATACGGCATGCGGTACGTAGCGTCGAGCATGATGCTTCCCGCCGGTGCCGCGTCGGTGTCTCCCTCGTGGCGAGCCTGGACACCGGGGCGTGCCACCCGCGCCGCGAGGAGTGCCTCGATACTGGCAGTTGAGACGGCCGCATTGGCGCCATCGGTCCACGTCACCTCGAGTGCCGCGCGCCCTTGATGCGCCGGCCAGTAGCCGTCCGCCACGACCGCAATCCCGCTCGAGAGTTGCACCACATCGCGGACGCCGGGCACGGCCTTCGCCTTCGTCGCGTCGAAGCGAGCCACCTTCCCCCCGAAGACCGGCGGGCGTGCCACCACCGCGACCAGCATCCCCGGCACCTTCACGTCGATACCATAGACGGCGCTGCCATCGACCTTCATCGGCGTATCCGTCCGCTTCGCCCGGGTGCCGATCACTTTCCACTCCTTGGCATCCTTCAGCGTCACGTTGGTCGGCACGGGTAACGCGGCGGCCGCAGCGACCAGCGTGCCATACCGACGCGAACGTCGGCTGTTGATGTGAACCACCGCACCGTCCTCGGCGCGGCATTCACCCGGCGTCACCTGCCAGTCGGCCGCAGCCGCGGCGATCAGCATCTGGCGAGCCTGCGCGCCGGCCGTGCGCAACGGGAGCCACCCCTCGCGCACGCTGCTGCTGCCGCCCGTCCCCTGCATCCCGAAATCCGGGTTGACATAGGCGGTGTCACCGGGCGGAGCAAACTCGACCGTGACGCGCGACACATCGATGGCAAGTTCCTCGGCGAGGAGCATCGGCAACGCGGTGGCGACCCCCTGCCCCATCTCCGATCGGTCGACCAGGATCGTGATCTTGTCATCCGGCGTGATCCGTAGCCAGGCAGTGAGCGGCACGGGCGGGCCGGCCACCAGCTTCTCGCCGGGCGCGCAGGACTGCAGCGAGAAGCCGATCAGCAGGCCGACGCTGGCGGCACCGGTGGTCTGGAGGAAGTCGCGGCGCGAGACCCCGTATGGCGTGGTCATCTCACCCCTCCCCGGCGGCGCGATGGATCGCGGCGCGCAGACGTGGGTAGGTCCCGCAACGACAGATGTTGGTGATCGCGGTGTCGATGTCGGCGTCCGTCGGCTTGGGCGTCTTGGTGAGCAGTGCCGCCACCGCCATGATCTGTCCCGACTGGCAGTAGCCGCACTGCGGCACATCCTCGGCGATCCATGCCCGCTGCACTGCGTGGCTGCGATTGTCCGAGAGTCCCTCGATTGTGGTGATCGACTTGTCGCCGACCGCACTCACTGGCAATGCACAGGAGCGGGTCGCGGTACCGTCAACGTGCACCGTGCAGGCACCGCACTCGCCGATGCCACAGCCGAACTTCGTCCCCGTGAGGCCGATGTTGTCCCGCAGCACCCAGAGCAGCGGAGTGTCCGGGGCGACCTCCACCTGATGGGTGGTGCCGTTCACGCTGAGCTTGATGGCAGGCATGTGACACTCCGGTCGGTAGGGTCGATCAGGGCAGCCCGAGCACCTTCTTTGTGAACGTCCGCGAATAGATCGCGGGCGGATTGCTCCCCGTGGCCAGGTCGTACGCCTTCTGGTAGAAGCCGCGCGCGACATCGGCGTGGCCCATCTTGTCGTGGGTCATGCCAAGCAGCACCAACTGGAATGGATCGTTCGGCATCGCCGCGACTGTCTTGGTGAACTCGGTCTGGGCCGTCGCGAGGTCGCCGGTGAAGAGGGCGACGTAGCCGACGAGGTACGGAAAGTACTGCTCCTGCGACTTGGCCATCGCCGGGTCGGAGTCGAGCGCCTTCCGCGCCTCGCCGACCCAGCGCTGTGCCTCAGCCGCGTTGCCGCGCCGAGCCGCCACGCGCGCCATCGCATGCGCCTCACGGAACGCCCAGAGCGACGCCGGATGGCTCCGTGGGGCCGGCTCGGCGTTGCCGAGCGCCGTGCCGCGCCGGTACAACTGCTCCGCCTCGTTGAGAAAGCCGTGGTCAATGCAGACGCGGGCCGCCTCGTTGGCCATTTCCCCTTCCTGATAATGCGCGTTCTGCGGCTCGACCTCACGCCGCGTCTTCCAGTAGGCGATCACCTGCTCCTCAAGCTCGATCACCTTGGCGCAGTTGGCATCGTAGCCGTACGACATCGCCAGACGGCGCGTCGCCGCCGCCTTTGCAGCCGCATCAGGGGCCGTGGCGATCAACGCTTGGTACATCGCCCGCGCCTCGGCGTGCTTGCCGGCGGCATCGGCCTGCCCCGCCGTCCGCAGCGAGTCGGTGCGGTTGGCCTGCGCCGATGCCGAGGGAGCGAGCAGGAACGACGCCAGGATGACGGCAAGGGTCGACGCCGTGGCGGCGTGCAGGGGACGGCGCATATGGTCTCCGGGAGGGGAAAGGATTCGGAGAAATCTAACGTTGGCCCCCACCATGAGGGACCGCGACGGTACGGCGGGGACCACCCTCAGGTGAGTCCCTGCTCGGTCCCGGCCGACGATCGGTGGGCTTCGGGCAGCGCCGGGGAGTCATAGACCGGTCCTGCCGAGCGCAGTACGAGTGCCGGCAGCATCGTGGTGATCAGCGTGTAGACGATCAATCCGCCATACAGCGTCGGCGACAGATCGAACTGCTCCCGGAGCATGCCGGCGATCACCAGCGAGAACACCAGCGTCGGGACCATCGGCAGCGCGACGCGCAGACTTTCGCGGATGGCCTCGCCGAGTACCACGCGACGGTGGAGGACGACGGCGCCGACCCGGAGCGGGAGCCCCACCACGGCGAAGAGGAGGCCATACAGCAGCGCGGTCCCGCTGAAATACTCCGCCCGCATCTGGGTGCCGGCCATGAAGAAGTAGAACGGCGCGAAGAACGAGGCGAAGACCTCGACCGCATGCAGCATCCGCTCGGAGGCCATCGCCGGCAGGGTCTCGCGGAAGCGTCGCGCCGCCACCCCGACGATGAAGGCGCCGACCAGGTAGTAGACGCCGAGCTGCCGCGTCGCGTAGGCGACCACCACGGCCATCATCAGCAGGAACGCGAACTCCGAACGGGGGGCCCAGGGGGCCACGCGCACGGCGAAGATCCGGAACACCGTCGGCAGCACCGCGATCAAGGTGACCAGCGCCAGCGTCGACAGTCCCAGCCGAACGACCCCCGTCGACTGCAGGGTGAAGAAGAGCAGCACCAAGGCGAGCAGTTCGGTGGCGATGGATTTGCTCTTCACCCAGAAGCGCTCGTCCGGCGTCAGGTTGAAGCCGGCGAGGGAATCCAGAATGAAACCGGTCGACGGGATGAAGATCGCCATCGCGAAGAGGAACGCGGGCCGTGGCGAGAGGTCGAGCAGGGTCGCGGCGGCGAACGCGCCGATCAGCAGCAGTACGACCCGGATCACCAGATGCTGCAGGAGTGTCCCGGCGCTTCGGCCGAGGTCGGCCACATCCACCTCGAGACCGGCGAAGAGGAAGAGCGAGACGATGCCGAAAGTCGCCAGCAGGTGGAGCGTCGGGTCTTCGTGCAGCAACCCGGTGAAGATCGCGATCGAGGCGCCCAGCGCGAAGCTGGTCACTGCGGTCGGAATCCGCCACCGCTGCAGGATGCGCGGTACCACGAAGAGCCCGAAGAGCAGCGCCACGTAGCCGAGCTCGGAGTCGAACAGCACCTCCAGACTAGGCATGCGGATCATCCCCCGGCAAAGACGTAACCCGCGCCGCGCGACTGCGCCATCGCCATCGCCGCCACCATCGCCGGCACCACCTTCACCCCCGGCAACAGGCCGTCCAGCAACTCCTTTCGGGCCTCAGCGTAGCTCGCGTGGGTCTGGGACATCGCCCGGCGAATCACGCCACGGAAGACGTTATTGCAGAGCAGAAACGTCGCCCCGCGTCCTTGCAGGACGTCCACCCCAAACTCGGCCATTGACTCATTCGGCAGCGGTTGCCACCAGACGTTGCGCACCGCCGGCTTGCCGGTGCGGACGTCATTCGTCTTGCTCGAGACACCATAACCGTACTTGGCCCAGATCGCGTCGTTGAAGACCATCGGATAGGCATCCCCACTGATACCAAGCAGCGGCAAGACGGCCGGCGCGGTGACACCCCAGCCATCGCGCATGCCGTTGAGGTAGTTCTTGGCGTAATAGAGACCACTGCCATTCTGGTAACTGCCGACGTCGAACATCAACGGATACTTCGCCTTGGCCGTCCGCTCGAGCCACGCCAAGTCCCACGGCCCGTCCTGCGAAGTCGGCGGCAGCGTGATCGGGGCCGCGGACGGCGGCGTTCCTGACGACACGGCGGCCGGGGCCGGCGGCGCAGTCGGCGCCTGCGGGGCCGGCATCGTGGCGGGCACTGCGGCACCGGCACAGGCGGTCGCGGCGAGCGCCAGGCCACCAACGCCAAGCTTCGTGACGAAATCGCGGCGTGAGGCGAGCACGGGCAGGTCGGACATGGGGGGAGTCCAGAGCGAATGGTGGAAAGGCGGCAGACGGTGGGCTGGTATAGCCTACCCCGCATGGGCGCGATACGCCATTGCTGGTATTCTTCCGGTTCCACCACCTCCACCAGCAGGAACCTATGCCGATCCTCCATGCCGCCGGCCCGTTCGACGTGAAGCTCCACCCGCAGCAGGACGACCCGGCCACCGCGGGTCCCTTCGGCCGGATGCTGCTCGACAAGCAGTTCCATGGCGACCTGGAAGGCACCAGCACCGGGCAGATGCTCGCCGGGCGCACTGCCGAGGCCGGATCGGCCGCTTACGTGGCGATGGAATCCGTCACCGGATCACTCCACGGGCGGCGCGGCAGCTTCATGCTGGTGCACACCGGGATCATGAACCGGGGCAGCGCCTCACTGAGCGTGACCGTCGTGCCCGATTCCGGGACCGACGACTTGATCGGCCTGACCGGCACACTCCAGATCATCATCGAAGGCGGCAAGCACTCGTACCACTTCGACTACACGCTCGACCGCGCCTAGGAGGTGCCATGGGTCACTCTACGCTACTGCTCGTGGTACTGCTCGCCGGCTGCGCCTCCAAGCCTGCAGCCCCTGTCGCCGATTCGCTGACCCGGCATCAGAAGGACAGCATCATCGGTCAGTCGCGACTCCCTGGCGCAGTCGGCGTGAAGGGCGCACTCCGGCTCGAAGATTCTGCCGCCGCCCGACGCGCCCGCGAGCAGGCCGTTTCCGCCGACTCGCTGTAGCATGGAACCCGCCATGCCCCTCGCCGCCGGCTCGGAACTCGCCGACGCGGTCTTCCAGGCCCTCATCACCGCCGGACTCGCGATCTTCGCGCTGGTCCTCTGGTGGCGAGTGCAGGCGCGCTGGTTCGTCTGGTGGGCCGCGGCCTGGGGGCTCTACTTCCTCCGCCTCGTCGCCATCATCCTCTTCCTGGCCAGTGGCGACCTCGCCTGGCTCTTCTGGCATCAGGTGGTCACCGGCTGGGTCGCCCTCGTCATTCTCTGGGCAGCGCTGGTGTTCTCCCGCAATCTCCCCTGGCGCAACCGGTACGCCGCGCTCGCCTTGATCCCGGTGGGCTGGGCGTGGGTGGCCGTCAACGGCCTCGATCAATTCCTGCTGGTCGCGCTACCGACGGTCTTGCTGATCTCCGGCGTCACCATCTACACCGGCTGGGTCTTCTGGCAGCACGCTCGGCGCAACAACTCCAGCGGCGCCCGCTTCGTGGCGATCACCTTCTGGCTGTGGGGGCTGCATCACCTCGACTACCCCTTCCTCCGTGCCAGGGGCGCGTGGCAGCCATGGGGCTATTACCTCGACATCCTGTTCGAACTCGCCGTCGGGATCGGCTTCGGCCTGATGGTCCTGTCAGAGCTTGCGACCCGCCTCGCCGCCCGCACCGACGAGCTCGCCCGGCTGCAGGGCCGTGTCGTCGGCCAGTACGAGGGCGAGCGGCGACGACTCTCGCGTGAGCTCCACGACGAAACCGCGCAGACGCTCTCGGCGGTGAAGCTCGAGGTCGGCATGCTCCGCGAGGGGGCTGACCCGACCAGCAGTGCCCGCCTTGATCATGTCCTCGACCTGGTCGATGGCGGCATCCGGGGCATCCGCCGCGTCATCAACGACCTCCGCCCCGCCCTGCTCGACGACCTCGGGCTCGTCCCGGCGATTCGTTCGCTGGCGAACGACGTGGCCGAGCGCAGTCGATTGCAGATTTCAGCGCGGCTCGACGACGCCCTCCCGCGCATCGGCCCCGACGCCGAGTTGGCCCTCTTCCGCGCTGCCCAAGAAGCGCTGGCCAACGTCGTCCGGCACGCCAACGCGAGCCACGTCACCATCAGTCTGAGTCAGATCGGTGCCCACCTGCGACTCACGGTGGCGGATGATGGCCGAGGCCTTCCCATCGGCAGCGACATTGCGGCCTTCGAGCGGGCTGGGCATCTCGGCCTCGCCGGGATGCGCGAACGGATCGCCGCCCTCCATGGCAGCGTGCAGGTCAGTGGCACGAGCGGCGTGACGGTGATCGTCGAGGTACCGGTCAAGGAAGTGAATGGCGAACGGTGAACGAGGCCAACGCCAGTGCCCCCTCACTCCTCACCCCTCACCAGCTTACCGTTCACCGTTCACCGTTCGCCGTTCGCCGTTCGCCGTTCGCCACTCACCGGAGCCCCCATGCCCGCCCCCACCATCCGAGTCGCCGTTGTCGATGACCACGCCGTGGTCCGCGAAGGGATCCGTCGTGTCCTCGAGGGCGAGCCGGGGGTGACCATCGTCGGCGAAGGGGCGAATGGCGATGAGGCGCTCCGCCTGGTGGCGAAGGAGAAGCCCGATGTCCTGGTGATGGACGTCGCGATGCCGGAGAAGAGTGGGCTGCAGGTCGCCGCTGAACTGCACCGTCAGGGCAGCAAAACGAAGGTGCTGATGCTCTCGATGTATGACCAGCCGGAATACGTGCTGGAGAGCGTCAAGTCGGGGGCCCGCGGCTACCTGCTGAAGGACTCGCCGCCAGCCGAGCTGCGCCGGGCGGTGCGGGCGGTCTTCAACGGCGAGCAGTTCTTCCCGCCCGCCGTCGCCGCCCGCCTCACCGATGCCCTGCGCGCGCCGGCCCCGCAGTCTGCGGCCACCGATGTCCTCACGCCGCGCGAAAAGGAAGTCCTGATCGGGGTGGCCGGCGGCGAGACCAACAAGGAAATCGCCGCCCGACTCGGCATCTCGCACCGCACCGTCGAAACGCACCGCGAATCGCTGATGGCCAAGCTGGATGTCCGCACGGTGGCGGGGCTCACCAAGCTCGCGATGGAAGACGGGCTGATCGACGGGTAAGCGTCAGTCGGCCCGCACGATCTCCTCAAGGGCGGCCCGTAAGGTCCGGCGGCGTTGGGTCAGCCACCAGAAGAAGAAGCCGGTCAATCCCACCCAGAAGAGCCCGCCCGGCTTGAACGCGAGCGCGCCCATCGCATTGAACACGCCGATGAACACGAAGACGATGATCATCATGTTGTAGAGTGGCGGTCCGGCCGTGTCGTTGATCGCCTTGGCGATGTGCCCGAGCTGTCCGGTGTCGTGATTGCGGACAGTCGCATAACTGCCCTTCTCATCGCTTCCCACGATTCCCCACCCGACCGTCACGATGTTGCCGATGCGGACCGGCACGCCCGATGACGCAATCTCGACCGCCCGCTCCTCGCCATCCGGGGCGCGGAGAAAGACCTCGTTCGAGTGCTCCGTGTGGGCGCTGACCTGCCCGTTGGCGTGGCTGGTGACAGTGGTGTGCGAGGAGCGCTGACTATCGAGCACTTCCCCGGTGAAGCGGTGGAGATGGATCTGGCGGGCACCGATCCCGATCGTGCGGACTGCGGACATGGGGACTGCCTCGTGAAGGGGGACAAGCGAACTCCTGCCCGGCAGTGCGCAGGATTGCCCCCAAAGCCGTCACGGGCGGGCGAGTGCCGCCGCGATCGCCCGCTCGGCGAGCGGTGCCATCAGCTGATACCCCTTGGCCGTCGGGTGGACACCATCGGCGGCCAGATCGGGATTCAACCCGAGCTGCGCATTCACCATCGGCGTGTGATAGTCAAGATAGGTGGCGTGGTGCGACGCCGCGTACGCGCGCATCCAGGCGTTGAGTGCGACGATCTTCGGCCCAGGCTCAAGCCCCGGCTTCCATGGATAGTCGGACACCGGCAACACCGAGGAGAGGACCACGCGGATTCCGTTCGCCTGCGCAATCTCCGTCATCCCCATCAGGTTGTCGGCGATCATCGCCTGCGTTGAAGGGCCGGTGTTGCCGGCGATGTCGTTGGTCCCGGCGAGGATCACCACGACCGCCGGCTTCAGCGCTACCACATCCTGACGGAAGCGGATCAGCATCTGCGGCGTCGTCTGACCACTGATGCCGCGGCCGATGTACGGCTTCCCCGGGAACTGCGCCGCGAAGTACGGTGCCCACGCCTCGGTGATCGAATTGCCGAAGAACACCACCCGCGGTGCACCCGTCTTCGGCGGCGCCAACTCCGCGTTGGCCGCACGATAGCGGCCGAGCCCTGCCCAGTCCTGCGCCTCCAGCGGGGCATCATTCATCACGACTCCAAGCGCCACGAGCGCCAGCATCTGCAATTTCGACATGAGTTCCCCAGTTCGCCATTCGCCATTCGCCGTTCGCTACTTCTTGAACACCACCTTCCCGCCCACCACCGTCAGCACATTCGTCGTCTTCAAGATCTCGGGCTCCGGGATCGTCATGATATCCTTGTCGAACACCGTGAAGTCGCCACGCATCCCGACGGCGATGGTGCCCGATCGATCTTCCTGGAACGACGCGAACGCCGGGAACCAGGTGAACATCCGAAGCGCCTGGTGGCGGCTGACCTTCTCTTCCGGATGCCACCCCGGGCCATCCTTCCCATCGAGCGACTTCCGCGCCACCGCGGCATAGAACTCGATCAACGGCTCGCCCCGCTCGACCGGCGCGTCGGTCCCGCCGGCGACGGGGACGCCCATCTTCAGGAACGACTCCCACGCATAGGCGCCCGACGTGCGCGCGACGCCGATCCGGCTCGGCACGAAGAACAGGTCGCCGATCGCGTGCGACGGCTGCATCGAGGCAATCAAGCCGAGCGACTTGAATCGCGGCATGTCCGACGGCGCCACGATCTGCGCATGCTCGATCCGCCACCGCGGTTCGGCAATCTTCCGATCGGCCACCGGGACGGCGTTGAAGGCGGCCTCGAACAGATCCAGCGAGAGGCGATTGCCCCGGTCACCGATCGCGTGGATTTCCACCTGCACGCCGGCCTTCAGTGCGCGCTGCAACATGTCACGCACGGCGACGGTGTCGGTCGTGATCAACCCGGTCGTGGTCGGATCATCGGTGTACGGCGCCAGCAACGCGGCGCCACGCGAGCCGAGCGCGCCGTCCATCACCAGCTTGATGTCGCGCAGCGTGAAGTGGTCATCGAACTCGGAGGCGAGCGGACCGAGCTTGATCAGTGAATCGGCTGCCACGCCCGGGCCGCTGATCGTCTTGTAGAGCCGGACCTTGATCCGTCCCTCGCCGAAGAGCTTCCGCATCCGCGCCACTTCGGGCCAGGAGCCGTGGGCATCCTGCAGCGCGGTCCAGCCCAGCATGACGGAGCGGTCGCTCGCGAGCTCAAGCGCGCGCTCCAGTTCCTCTTCCGTCGGGTCCGGCACCAGATTGCGGAGTAGCCCCTGCGCGGCATCGATCAGCATCCCCGTCGGCTCACCGTCGGGATCGAGGTTGATCGCCCCGCCCGCGGGCGCAACACTCGTTCCCGTGATCCCGGCCAGCTTCAACGCCGCACTGTTGGCGACCGACGCATGGCCGTCGGCACGGGTCAGCACCACCGGATTGTTCGGTGCGAGCTTGTCGAGGTCGTGTCGCGTCGGGAAAATCGGCGGCGTCCAGAACGTCTCGATCCAGCCGCGGCCGGTGACCCACTCGCCCGGCTTCGCCTTGGCCACCGCCGCTTCGACCTTTGCGAGGAAGGCGTCCTTCGTCGACGTCCCTTCGAGGTTCAGTCGCTGCTCGCGCTGGCCGATCCCGGTGAAGTGCGCGTGGGCATCGACGAATCCCGGATAGACGTAGCGGCCCGCCAGGTCGATCGTCTCGGTCCCCTCGCGGAGGTACTTCGCCACACCGGCCTCGTCGCCGACATAGACAATCTTGCCGTCCTCGACCGCCACCGCCGTGGCCGTCGGCGCCAGTGAGTCGCCGGTATACACGGTGGCGTTGCGGAGCACGAGGCCGGTGGACGGCACGGGCACGGACTTGCCGCACGCCGCAAGGGCGAGGGACAGGAGCAGGATACGACGCATGAAGAATCCTTGGGTTGTCGGCTGTTCGCCGTTCGCTATTCGCGGTTCGCTGTCTGCTACGCCGCCGGCCGATGCCGCTTCAACTTCGCCAGCGCCGCGTTGATGGCGATGACATCGACGTAGGCGGGGTCGAAGTCATCCGGCAACCAGTCACGGGCCAGCGGATCGTGCGGGTCATGCAGCGCGTCGAGCAGGCGGCGGTACTCAGGGGCATCGCCGCAAAAGTCAGGCGGGGCAGCCCGTCCGGCGCCGAGGCAGCTCGGCAACCGTTGCCCGACGAGCCGCGGCGTCACCTGCTCGAGCGCAATGACATGACACCATCCCTCGCCATGCTGCTCGACCCGATGTTCGAGTCGTGCCCCGGGATGCAACCCGAGCTGCTCGAGGGCGGTCGCATCGGCCGCATGCCCGGGACGCGGCTCGTCGTCCGGATCGAGGTACTCGACGCCGTCCACCGTGAAGCGATAGCCGAAGGTCATCTCGTCGTCGCGATCGAAGAGCCGCTGGATCACGGCGTGCAGCTCCTGCAACGAGGCACGGCCCGAGACTGCCACGCGACGCC
Organism: Gemmatimonadales bacterium; assembly: GCA_038326215.1. Classification (GTDB taxonomy): domain Bacteria; phylum Gemmatimonadota; class Gemmatimonadetes; order Gemmatimonadales; family GWC2-71-9; genus Palsa-1233. Next base: position 14,431 of record JBBQJU010000030.1, read on the forward strand.
AGACGGTGGGGAGCATCCCTTCGAGTTCGATGCGGAGCTGGTAGACGTCGCCGTCGCCGAAGCGAACGCGCGGTCGGGCGGAGAATCCCATCGTCACCTCAGGCACGGGGTGGTGCGGGAACCGCGCAAGCAGTCACATCGGCAAGCTACCTGAAAAGCCCGGCGGGTTGAAGGGCCTCACCCGCGGGGCGCGATCACCTGCCAGTCGTCGGCGAAGTGGAGCACCACGCAGGGCAGCAGCCCCGCCGGCGCCTCCTCCGGCACCTGGAGCGCCAGCCCCGCGGTCGTCTCCACCACCCGGACCGAGGCGCCGGGAACCCCCAGCAGCTCGACCCGGGTCGGCATGGTGCGGAGCCCGGGGAGCAGCAACGGCGCCGTGGGCCAGTCGGTGAGGAAGAGGTTGCAGCGCCGCGCCTGCGTGGTCGACCGGAACCCGACCGGCTTCGCGAAGCGGGAGGCCCAGCTGCCGTAGATCGCCTCGCGATTGACCGCCATCCATCCGCCAACCGCCTCGAGCCGTTCGATGGCGGGCTCGGGGAATCGGCCATCGGCCATCGGCCCGACATTGAGGAGGAGGTTGCCGCCCTTCGACGCCGTCTCCACCAGCAGCTCCACCAATTTGCGCGGCGACTTCCAGTTCTGGTCCTTCGCCTTGTA
>JBBQJU010000031.1:0-14774 GCA_038326215.1 Gemmatimonadales bacterium
TCCGAAGTCGATACACTCGCTACCTCTTTTGTCGAGGTGACCGAGTGTAGCTGGCCCGGAGGCCCCACCGCCCTGCGGGGGCGGGGACAGGGCAGTGACCGAGTGTATCTGGCTCGGAGGCCCCGCCGCCCTGCGGGGGCGGGGACTGCCGCGGTGTTAGACTTTTCCCATGCCCAACACCCGCATCATCGCCACCGGACGCGCCGTGCCCGATCGCGTGGTCACCAACGACGACCTCAGCAAGCTGATGGACACCACCGACGAGTGGATCCGCCAGCGCACTGGGATTCAGCAGCGCCACTGGGCGGTGGAGGGCGAGACAGCCACCGGCTTCTCGCTCCTCGCGACGCAGCGCGCGCTCGCCAAGGCCGGGATGGAGGCGTCCGAGATCGACGCGATCGTCTACGCGACCTCCACCTCCGACCACTTCGCCCCCGGCAACGGTGTCTACCTGCAGCAGGCGCTCGGCATCGGCACGGTCCCCGCGATGGACATCCGGACCCAGTGCAGCGGCTTCGTCTATGGCCTCTCGATCGCCGACGCCTATATCAAGAGCGGGATGTATCGGACCGTGCTGGTGGTCGGGTCGGAGTTGCAGAGCACCGGGATGGACGTGACCGATCGTGGCCGGAACACGGCGGTGATCTTCGCCGACGGCTGTGGCGTCGCGATCGTGCAGGCGTGCGATCCGTCAGACGGGTCGGAGATCCTCGCCTGGGACCTCCATTCGGACGGCGCGCATGCAGGGCTGCTCTGGGTGGACACGCCGGGGAGCAGGTACAACCCGCGCAATCAGGCGGCGCACATCGCCGAGGGGAGAGGGCTCCTCGACATGGACGGGAAGGAGGTCTTTCGGCATGCCACGACCCGGATGCCGGAATCGATCGGCGCGGTGCTCGGCAAGAGCGGCAAGGAGGCGGCCGACCTGACCCTGCTGATTCCCCACCAGGCCAACCTGCGGATCTCCGAAATGGTGCAGAAGCGCCTCGGCCTGCGCGACGACCAGGTCTACAACAACATCCAGCGCTACGGCAACACCACCAGCGCCACCATCCCGATTGCCCTCGACGAGTGCCTCGAGCAGGGACTCCTCAAGCGCGGCGACCTGCTGGCGATCACGGCGTTCGGGTCGGGCTTTCTGTGGGGGAGTGCGCTGATTCGGTATTAGGGCCTACCAGAGCAAAGGCACATCCGCCGCCTGAGCGATCGCTGGATCGCGTGTGATCAGCGGGCAGCCATGGACCAGCGCCGTGGCGGCGATCAGGCGGTCCGTGCGCTCGGGGATGCCCCGGAGCGATTCGGCGGTCAACACCACCTCGAGGGTCAACGGAAGAATCTGGTAGTTGGGGACGGTCGCGACCGTCGCGAGCCAATCCGCAAAGCGCTGCCCGGGAAAACTGATCCTGTTGCGGTGCACCGATTCGCCGATCTCCACCAACACCATTGTCGGAATGAGGAGGAGGCTTTCGCCAACGTCGACCGCCTCAAAGAAGCGCCGAGCATCGCGGCCGAGTCGATTGACCTTCCCCTCCACCACCCAGATCAGCGGGTGCGCGTCCGTCACGGCGCGCTGGATCATGAGGAATACCGCTCAAGTCTGGCTTCGTCGAGTGCCGCCTGTTCGCGGCGGATCTCGTCGAGCGCTTCACCGAGGTCGCCGTTGCCTGTGAGCGATCCGATCAGTCGGAACGGGGCGGTCCGTTCACGCGCACCGAGGGCGAGGGACAGGAGATGTTGCAGTTCTCTCACGCGCTCCTCGAGGCGCTCAACGTACGCCGCGCTGGCGACGACGGCCCGATCCGCCGTGCCCCGACGGGCCACCCGGACCAGCCGGCCCTGATGTTCGGTCACCTCGGCGAAGACCGCTGGCAGGTGCGCACGGAGGTCCGAGATCTGATATTCCAGGTGCTTTTCTGCCACGAGGGCTCCTTGTACAAGTAGTTGTACAATATAGGGCAAGCTCGCGCGAGGCGCGGATCCAAATACCGCGGGGTGAATCTTCCCACTTCCTGTTGCGTACTGAAACAGGTCACCCTCAGGAGGGCTTCATGTTCGGATTCATTGGCGGCATCATCGGTATGGCGATTGGGGCGTTTGTCGGCCTGACCGCATTTGGATTTGCCAGAGAGTACGTCCGCAGCCGGCTCCGCTTCGTCGACGCGGTCCGCCATCCGCTGGCCCCATGGATCGCCGGCGGAGCGGTTGCCCTCGTCGCCGCCCCCGTGGTGGCGCTCCTCCCGATCGTCGGGGGCGGGACGGCGCTGATCGCCGGCGCCGCCACCGCCATGGGCACCGCCAGCGGCGTCAAGGCGATCCGCTCCGGCGACTGATTGACCGCCCTCTACACCAGGAGCCCCGGTGAATAGCCTGATCCCATTGATGATCTTCGCCATCCCCTTGATGGCGATCTTTCGCTCCTCGCAGGTCAAGCTTGCCGCGACCCGCCTGGAGGAGGCAAAACTCCGCGCCGGCGAGATGGTCGACGGCGGATTGGCTGCCATCGAGGACCTTCGCGCTGAAGTCGACGGGCTCCGCGCCGAACTGAGCGAAGTGCACGAGCGGCTCGACTTCACCGAACGGCTCCTCGCGAAGGGGACTCCGACTCCGCAATAAGCCAGGATTGCATGTCCGACGACCACGGTCGGATCTATATTGTCAGGATGGCAACTATCTCTTGCGTCCGCTGCGGCACCTCCGGGGAATCCCAGGCCTTCAAGCCCTTCCCCACCGAGCTCGGTGAGCGCGTCTACACCACGATCTGCCGGAATTGCTGGGCCGAGTGGCTCAAGACCCAGCAGCAGCTGATCAACCACTACGCCCTCATCCCCCATCAGCCGAAGGCGAAGGAGTTCCTGCTTCGCAACATGGAGCAGTTTCTCTTCGGCGAAGGCGCGCCGGACTCGCTTCCCTGACCAATCCGCGTTAGCATCCGGGCACTCCCCAAGCTGGAACTCCATGCCCGATCGCGTCCTGCGGGTCCATCCCGACGACAACGTCCTCGTGGCGCTCGTGCCCCTCGCCAGCGGCGAGCACGTGCGTCACGGCCGCGCCGAGTTGGTCCTCACCACGCAGGTCTCCCCCAAGCACAAATTCACCACCACTGCACGCGCCGTCGGCGAGCCGATCATCATGTACGGCATTCTCGTCGGCCGGGCCGTCGTGCCGATCGCCGCTGGGGAGGCGATCACCACCACCAACGTGCGCCACGCCGCCGCGGCCATGCACCCCGGCAAGTCGCCCAGACCCTACACACCGCCCGACGTGACGATGTGGCAGCAGCGCACCTTCCTCGGCTATCACCGCGCCGATGGCCAGGTGGGGACACGCAACCACTGGCTGGTGATTCCGCTGGTCTTCTGCGAAAACCGTAACGTCCACATGATCCGGCAGGCGTTCGAGGAAGAGCTCGGCTTCGCCCCGCCCGATACCTACCGACAGCAGGTCCGCGCACTGCTCGAGCGCCACGGTGAGGGTGGACGCGGCAACACGCAGGGCCGGGTGCGCCAATCGGGGCGGGTCTTCGGCAACATCGACGGCATCAAGTTCCTCACCCACTCGGGCGGCTGCGGTGGCACGCGGGAAGATTCCCGCAATCTCTGTGGACTGCTCGCCGGCTACCTCCACCACCCGAATGTCGCCGGGGCCACCGTGCTTTCGCTTGGCTGTCAGCACGCGCAGGGCGACCTGCTCCGCGAAGAAATTGCCAAGCGCGCGCCGCACTTCGACAAGCCGTTGCTCTTTTTCGAACAACAGGGCCAGACGTCCGAGCAGGCGATGCTCACCTCGGCGATCGAGCAGACCTTTTACGCACTGGTGAAGGCCGACGAGATCACCCGCGCACAAGCGCCGCTGTCGAAGCTCACGGTCGGACTCAAGTGCGGCGGCTCCGACGGCTTCTCCGGAATCACGGCGAATCCTGCCGTCGGGCACGCGGCCGATCTCCTCGCCGCGCTCGGTGGTACGACGCTGCTGGCCGAATTTCCCGAGCTCTGCGGCGTAGAGCAGGAACTCATCGATCGGTGCACCGAGCCGCGCCACGCCGAGCGCTTCATGCAGCTGATGACGTCCTACAACGCGCGCGCCGAAGCGGTCGGGTCGGGCTTCGACATGAATCCGTCACCCGGGAACATCAAGGACGGGTTGATCACCGATGCGATGAAGTCGGCCGGCGCAGCCCGCAAGGGCGGCACCTCGCCGGTCACCGACGTCCTGGATTATCCCGAGTACGCCACGACGCCGGGACTGAATCTGCTCTGCACCCCCGGCAACGATGTCGAGGCAACCGCCGCACAAGTCGGTGCAGGCGCCACCGTCGTCCTCTTCACGACCGGCCTCGGCACACCGACCGGCAATCCCATTGCACCGGTGGTCAAGCTGGCGACCAACACCGCACTGGCGACTCGGATGGCGGACTTGATCGATATCGACTGCGGCCGCATCCTCTCCGGCGATGTCACCCTCGACGGAATGGGCGAGGAGATTCTGGAACTGATCATTGCCGTGGCAAGCGGCCAGCAGACGCGGGCCGAGGAACTTGGGCAGGACGATTTCATTCCCTGGAAGCGCGGAGTGTCTCTGTGAGTGCGGCGAAGTTCCGACTCGACGGCAAGACGGCGGTGGTCACCGGCGCGGGGAGCGGGATCGGCCTGGCGATCGCGCAGACCTTCGCCGCTGCCGGCGCGAGCGTCCACCTGATCGACATCTCGGCACACGCCGTCGAAATCGCGGCCCATGAGATCGTGCATGGCGGGGCAACAGCGTGGGCGCACGCGTGCGATGTCAGCAGTCATGACGATGTGGCGCGCGTCTTCGCCGATATTCATGGCCACGGTCCGGTGCAGCGACTGGTGAACTCCGCTGGTGTGGCCCACATCGGCAATCTCGGCAACACACCGGAAGCCGACTTCGACAGGCTCTACCGCGTCAATGTGAAGGGCAGCTATCTCTGCATGCAGGCGGTGATCGACCAGATGCAGGCGGCGGGCGAGGGGGCGATCGTCAACATCGCCTCGGTCGCGGCGACCGTCGGGATTGCCGATCGCTTTGCCTACTCGATGACGAAGGGTGCCGTGGTCTCGATGACGCTCTCGGTGGCGAAGGATTACGCCAAGCACGGCATCCGCTGCAACGCGATCTCCCCCGCGCGGGTGCATACGCCGTTCGTCGACGGCTTCCTGGCAAAGAACTACCCAGGCCGCGAGGCGGAGATGTTCGCCAAGCTCGCCGCCACGCAGCCGATCGGCCGGATGGGCCGCCCCGAGGAGGTCGCCGATCTGGCGCTCTTCCTCTGTTCCGACGAGGCGTCGTTCATCACCGGCAGCGACTATCCCCTCGATGGCGGATTTATCCGCCTCAACAGTTGAGCTCGGGAGCACCATCATGAAGTTGATTCGCGTAGGCCTCCCCGGTGAGGAACGCCCCGGTGTCCTGGCCGCCGATGGCAGTCGCATCGATTGCAGCGCCCTTGGCGAAGACTGGGACGAGCGATTCTTCGGCCACGGCGGGCTCGCGCGCCTGACGGCATGGCTGGAGACGCACGGCGCCACGGCCCCGCGCTTCGACCCGGCCGAGCGCCTTGGCTCCTGCGTGGCCCGACCGTCGAAGATCATCTGCATCGGGATGAACTACCGACTGCACGCCAAGGAGATTGGCGCACGGGAACCCACCGAGCCGATCATCTTCCTGAAAGCGACGACCGCACTCTGCGGCCCAAACGACGACCTGATGATCCCGCGCGGCTCGCAGAAGACCGACTGGGAGGTTGAACTTGGCGTCGTGATCGGCAGCACGGCACGCTACGTCACCGAAGTCGACGCGATGTGCCACGTGGCCGGGTACGTTCTCCACAACGACTACAGCGAGCGCGAGTACCAGATGGAGCGCGGCGGCCAATGGGTCAAGGGAAAGAGCTGCGACACCTTTGCCCCGCTCGGTCCCTTCATGGCGACCCGTGACGAGATCGCCGATCCGCACGCGCTTCGCCTCTGGCTCACCGTGAACGGCGAGATGCTGCAGGACAGCAATACCAACGATCTGATCTTCAATATTCCGACCATCATTTCCTACCTGTCGCGGTTCATGACGCTGCTGCCGGGTGATGTGATCTCCACCGGGACGCCCGCCGGTGTCGGCCTCGGCTTCAAGCCGCCGCGCTACCTCACCGCCGGTGACGTGGTCGAGCTCGGCATTGATGGCCTCGGTACCTCGAGTCAGCGAGCGGTGGCCTATCCCGGAACCCCGAGCGCCTGATGCAGCGCATCGATGCCCATCAGCACTTCTGGCGATACGATCCGGTGCGCGATGCCTGGATCAGCGAGGCGATGGCCGTCCTCCGGCAGGACTTTCTCCCTGCCGACCTTGGCCCGCTCCTCGCCGCCAACGGCATGGATGGCTGCGTGGCCGTGCAGGCCGACCAGTCGGAGGCGGAAACACAGTTCCTCCTCGATCTCGCGCGGGAGTATCCGTTCATCCGCGGCGTGGTGGGGTGGGTGGACCTCCGCTCGCCGCAGGTCGGGGACCGATTGGCCCACTTCGCCGCCGATCCCCACTTCCGCGGTGTGCGCCACCTCGTGCAGGGCGAGCCGAATGACGAATTCCTGCTGCAGCCCGATGTGATGCGCGGCATCAGCGCCTTGACCCCACTGGGGCTGACCTACGACCTGTTGCTCGTGCCGCGACAACTCCCCGCCGCCGCGCGGCTCGCCGCCTTGCTGCCCGGGCAGCGATTCGTCCTGGATCATATCGCCAAGCCGCTCATCAAGGATGGCGTGCTCGAGCCGTGGGCCAGCGACCTCGGCGCACTGGCCCTGCATCAAAACGTGTTCTGCAAGCTTTCCGGGCTGATCACCGAGGCCGAGTGGGGGTCATGGACGCCGGCCCAGCTCCGGCAGTACCTCGATGTGGTGGTGGAGTCGTTCGGCGTCGACCGGTTGCTGTGGGGATCGGATTGGCCGGTCTGCCTCCTTGCCGGCAGCTATCAGGACGTGCGCGAGGTGATCGCGGAGTATCTGGTCCGATTCAGCGTCGACGAGCGCAACGCGATCTTCGGTGGTAACGCAGCCACCTGCTACGGACTCGGGGAGTAGTCGATGGACCTCGAACTCGGCGGCAAGGTGGCGGTGGTCACCGGCGGTGCGAAGGGCATCGGTGCGGCGATTGTCCGGGCGGCGGCGGCCGAGGGGATGCGGGTGGTCATCGTTGATCGCGACGAGGCCGCCAGCACCGCGCTCGCGACAGCACTGCGTGCCGGGGGGCATGACGTCGAGGTGGTGATTGCATCGCTCGATCGTGCCGAGGCGTGCGCCGAGGCGGTTGCCGCGGGGCTGGCGCGCTGCGGAAAGATCGATGCGCTGGTGAACAACGCCGGCGTGAATGATGGCGTCGGGTTGGCGAACGGCTCGCCGCCGGCATTTGCCGCCTCGCTCGACCGCAACCTTGGGCACTACTACGCCATGGCGCACTACGCGCTGCCGGCGCTCACGGCGTCGCGGGGGGCGATCGTCAACATCGCCTCGAAGGTGGCGTTGACGGGGCAGGGTGGCACGTCGGGGTACGCCGCGGCGAAGGGGGCGATCCTGGCGCTCACCCGCGAGTGGGCGGTCGAACTGCTCCCGGCGGGGATCCGTGTCAACGCGGTGATTCCCGCCGAGGTGATGACGCCGCTGTACGAGCAGTGGCTCGCGACGCAGGCCGATCCCGAAACCAAGCTCCGGAACATCGTCGCGAAGATCCCGCTCGGCCAGCGAATGACCACGGCCGAGGAGATCGCGGCAACAGTCGTTTTCCTGCTCTCGCCGAAGTCGGGTCACACGACAGGGCAGCAGTTGCACGTGGACGGTGGTTATGTCCATCTCGATCGCGCCATCACGTGAGCGATTCCCGCTCGACCCTCCTGCGCACAGGACTGCCATGACCGGCCAGACGGCTCCGCTCACCGAACGGCGCTTCCTCGTTCCCCTGGTGTTGATCACCTCGCTCTTCTTCCTCTGGGCGCTGGGCGTCAACCTCAACGACATCCTGATCCCGCACCTCAAGAAGGCACTCGATCTCACCGACTTTCAGTCGTCACTGATCCAGACGGCCTTCTTCGGCGGTTACTTCCTGGCGGCCCTGCCGGCGGGGTGGCTGATGCGACGCGTGGGCTACAAGCGCGGCATCCTGACCGGGTTGATGATCTGTGCCACCGGGACGCTGCTCTTCCTCCCGGCGGCGGCAACGCGCGAGTATCCCTTCTTCCTGCTCGCCCTCTTCGTGATGGCGTGCGGGCAGTGCTTCCTCGAGGTCGCGGCAAATCCGTACGTCACCGTCCTCGGCCCGCCAGAATCGGCGGCCCGCCGACTCAACACCGCGCAGGCGTTCAATTCCGTTGGCGCACTGGTCACCCCGATCCTCGGCGCGACCTTCATCCTCTCGGGGGTCGAGTACACCAAGGAGCAGCTCGCGGCGATGGGCCCCGAGGCGGTCGATCTCTACCGGTTCACCGAGTCGCAGGCCGTGCGCGGCCCCTATCTGGTGATCACCGCACTCTTTCTGGTGGTGGCCTTCCTGATCTGGCGCACCAAGTTGCCGGATGTGGTCGAGGCGGCGCACGATGGGCAAGCGGCGGCGCCGGCCACGGGCAGCATCATGGCGCACGGCAATCTCGTGCGCGGGGTGATCGCCCAGTTCTGCTACGTCGGTGCCCAGGTTGGCGTGGCGTCGTTCGTGATTCGCTTCGCGCAGCAGGTGCTCCCCGGCACGCCCGAGAAAGCCGCCGCCGGCTTCCTCAAATACCACCTCCTCGGTTTCATGATCGGCCGCTTCCTTGGGTCGGCTGTGATGCAGAAAATTCCGGCACCACGGCTGTTGGCGCTCTTCGCCGCCGGCTCGCTCGCCTGCGCCATGACGGCCATCTCCACCACGGGCGCGATGGCGATCTGGTCGGTGGTGCTGATCGGCTTCTTCCACTCGATCATGTTCCCCACCATCTTCGCGCTCTCCCTCGACGGCCTCGGGGCGCACACCAAGTTCGGCTCCTCGCTGCTGGTCATGTCGATCGTCGGTGGTGCCATCCTCCCTGCGGTCATGGGCTATCTCTCCGACAGCCGCGGCATCCAGACCGCGTTCATCGTCCCGGCGCTCTGCTACCTCGTGGTCTTCCACTTCGGCTTCCGCGGCTATCGCCATCCCGGCATCAACGACACGGCCACCCTCGCACCGGCCGCCTGAGGAATTCCCATGCTCCGACGTTTCTGCCTGACGCTCGACCTGCAGGACGACCCCGCGCTCATCAAGGAGTACGAAGCGTGGCATCGCGACGTCTGGCCCGAGGTACTCGAGTCGCTGCGTGACTCGGGCATCAAGGAGATGACGATCTATCGGCTGCAGAACCGGCTCTGCATGATCATGGAGGTGGCGGAGAAGTTCTCCTTCGAAGCGAAGGCGGCCGCCGACCTGCTCAACAGCCGTGTGCAGGAATGGGAAGAGATGATGTGGCACTTCCAGCGCCCCCTGCCGTGGGCCAAGCCGGGTGAGAAGTGGCTGCCGATGGAGCCGATCTTCATCTTCCACGCATGAGCGTCGCGCTCTTCATCCCGTGTTACGTCGACCAGCTCTATCCGCAGGTGGCGCGCGCCACGCTGTCGGTACTGGAGGCGCGCGGGGTGAAGGTCGAGTATCCGCTGGCGCAGACCTGCTGCGGCCAGCCGATGGCGAACGCCGGCTGCGAGGGCGACGCCCACGCCGCGGCACGGCGCTTTGTGCAGACCTTTGCTGGCTTTGACACCATCGTCGCCCCGTCGGGGAGCTGCGTGCAGTATGTCCGTCACCACTTCGACGTCCTGCCGCAGACGCCTCAAGTGCTGGCGGTGCGCCATCGCACGGTCGATCTCTGCGAGTTCCTGTTGACGCTCCCCGCGGGCCCACCGGTCGACTTCCCCTACCGGGTCGGCGTGCATGTCGGCTGTCATGCCCTGCGCGGGCTGCGGCAGGCGACGGCCTCGGAACTCGGTCCCACCCCTGGCGGTGCACTCCGCACGCTGCTCGGCACGCTCCACGGCGCGGAGATCGTGCCGCTCGACCGACCTGACGAGTGCTGCGGCTTCGGCGGAACCTTCGCCGTGGATGAGCCCGCGATCTCGGCGCGGATGGGGAGTGATCGGATCGCCGACCACCGACGGCACGGCGCCGAGGTACTGGTCAGCGGCGACATGTCATGCCTCATGCATCTGGAAGGGATCATCCGGCGACAGGGTGACCCGCTCCCGGTGATGCACATCGCGCAGCTGCTCAATGGCGAGCGGCCATGAGCATCAGCACGCACCCGGAGGCCGCGGAAGCGTTCGCCCGCGACGAAGAGCGGACGGCGTGGCATGATCAGGCGCTCTGGTTCGTGCGTGCCAAGCGCGATCAGGTGACCCGAGCCATCCCCGAGTGGGAGGCCTTGCGCACGCTCGCCTCGGGGATCAAGGGGCACACCCTCTCCCGGCTCGACGAATACCTCGAGGAATTCGAGCGGCACGCGGTCGCCAACGGGGTCGTGGTCCACTGGGCGGCGGATGCCGAGGAGCACAATCGGATCATCCTTGGCATCCTCCGCGGACGCGGCGCGACGCGGCTGGTGAAGAGCAAGTCGATGCTGACCGAGGAGTGCCACCTCAATCCCTACCTCGAGGCGAACGGCATCACCGTGGTCGACAGCGATCTCGGTGAACGGATCGTGCAGCTCAACAACGAGGCGCCGAGTCACATCGTGATGCCGGCCATCCACAAACGGAAGGCGGAGGTCGGCGCGCTCTTCGCCGAGCACTTCGGAACGTCACCTGACGAGGACGACCCGGGGCGTCTGGCCGATGCCGCGCGTGGTCCGTTGCGGGAAGCGCTCTTTGGGGCGGAGGTGGCGCTGACGGGGGTCAACTTCGCGATTGCGGAGACCGGCGGCATCGTGATCTGTACCAATGAGGGGAACGCCGATCTCGGCATCCATCTGGCGCCGGTCCACATCGCCTCCATGGGGATCGAGAAGCTGATCCCACGCGTTGCCGATCTCGGCGTCTTCCTCCGGCTGCTCGCGCGGAGCGCCACCGGCCAGCCGATCACGGCCTACAGTTCGCACATCGTGGCGCCCAGGACGCCAGGCCAGCTGCACCTGGTGATCGTCGACAACGGACGCAGCGAGCATCTCGGCCGTCCCGAGTTTCGCGAGGCGTTGGCCTGCATCCGCTGCGGGGCCTGTCTCAACACCTGCCCGGTCTATCGACGGAGCGGCGGACACAGCTATGGCAGCACCATCCCCGGGCCGATCGGCGCGATTCTCTCGCCGGGCATCGATCTCGCGAAGCATGCGTCGCTCCCATTCGCCTCCACGCTCTGCGGGTCGTGCGGCGACGTCTGTCCCGTGAAGATCGACATTCCGCAGCAGCTCTATCGGTGGCGGCAGATCGTCGGGCGTGCCGGACTCCTCCCGGCGAAGAAGCGCGTCGCGATGCGCCTCCTCGGCGACGCGCTCGGCTCGCAACGCTGGTATGAGCGCGGGGGGCGTGTTGCGCGCCTCCTGCTGCGGATGGTGCCGTCCTGGCTCGTGCGTCGCACGGCGTGGGGCCGCGAGCGCGAGCTTCCGGTCGCGCCGAAGGAGTCGTTTCGCGAGTGGTACCAGCGGAGTCGATCGGAATGAGCAGTCGCCAGATGATCCTCGATGCCGTGCGACGCAATCGCCCGGAACTGCGACCGCTCCCCGAGCTGCCGACGGGCGCGGTGCTCTCCGAGGATGCCGTCGAACGCTTCGCGGCGATCATTCGCGAGGTTGGCGGCGAGGCGGTGATCGCCAGCGACGCATCGGCCGCGATTCAGGAGCGCTACCCCGACGCCCAGCGCGTTCTCTCAATGGTGGACGGCGACGCGTTCCCGGGCGGATCACTCGAGGGGATCGATCTGGTGGTCCTGCGTGGTGCGCTTGGCGTCGTGGAGAATGGCGCGATCTGGGTGGACGAGGCATCGATGGGGCATCGTGCGTTGCCGTTCGTGACCATGCACCTGGTACTGGTGCTGCGCGCTGCCGACCTCGTGGCCGATATGCATGGCGCCTACGCTGCGCTGAGGCTGGAACGCGACACACCGGGCTTTGGCGTCTTCATCTCTGGGCCGTCCAAGACCGCCGACATCGAGCGGGCCTTGGTGATTGGTGCGCAGGGGCCGCGAAGCCTGTTGGTGGTGATTTTGCCATAGCAGGGGCGACGCATGCGTCGCCCCGGCAGACGTCGCCCCGGCAGGCGTCGCCCCGGCAGACGTCGCCCCTACTATCGGAACCGCAGCCCCACCTTGAACCCCACGTCGACCGCGGGCCCACGCGGGGCCAGATCCTCGGTGATACCGATCTGCAGCTCGGGCCACCCCTTCTTGAAGTTCACCAACCCGCCCGCATCGAGCGTCACGTCGCGGCCATCCACCGAGGCCCACCCGGTCTCCTTCCAGTTCGCGGTCTGAAAGGCGATGGTCGCGAAGATTGACTGGCTCCCCGAGAAGCGCCAGCGGCTGCCGATGAGTCCGCCAAGGAAGGCGCTCTTCTGGTAGGCGGCGAGGGGCCCCTGAGTCGGAGTCCAGCCGACGGAGAGGCCGCCATCGACGATGATCCGATTGCTCTGGGCCAACCGCGAGGTGAGCGAGGCGGCGGCGCCGACGGCCTTGCGACCCCATCCGTCACCCGAGGCCGTCGCAGTCGGCAGGGTGATCGTGCCGACGAGTTGCGAGCGGCCGAAACGGACGCCGGCGCCAAGGCGGAGGTCGCCGAGAAAGGTACCGGGGCGGGTGCGTTCGATGATGCGTCCATCCGGAAGGGTCTGCTTCCAGCCGAAGGTGTCCTCAGGGCGGCGATTCCGTGCCGGCACCGGCAGGCCGATCAGGTCGTGGTACCAATTCAGGAAGGCGTCCAGCGTGCCATCGTAGCCGCCGCGCAGCGAGAGGTCGGCGAGGAGGAAGCTGCGGGGCGAGAGGTCGCGGGTCACCCAGAGGTCCATCTGGAGGACTTCCGCGTCAAAGAGGTACTCTCGGCGGTCGATCGAGGTGCCGGTTTCGATCGCGTTGCTGTAGTCCGCCACCACCCGGAACCGCCACCCGGGTGCGGCCCCGACCATGGGCTGGGCATAGAGTGGTGAGCGCGCGGCAATGATCGGATTGACCGGGACGAACGGCGGCAAATCCTGAGCGGCGACCGGCGCCGCGGCGAGGACGAGCGCGAAGGCAGGGAGAAGGCGCATCCCGGAAAGGTAGCGCCGCACAGCTATACTCTAGGAATGCGCCCCGCCGCCCGTGTTACCCTCCTCGCCGTCCTTGCGATCGTCGTCGCCCACCTGGGCGATCCGTACGCCTATCAGCATCTGGCCAAAGATGGAGTCTACGACGCCGATTTCGGCCGGATGTTCCGGATCGTCGGCTACCTCCCGATCTGGATCCTGCTGGCGGTCGCGGTCTGGCTGCACACGCGCGATCGGCGCACCGCCCTGTTGATCGGCGGGATGCCGGCGCTCGGCGGACTGGCGGCGGAGGTCTTCAAGATTCTCCTCCGGCGTGAGCGGCCGAATCTTCACGATGGGGCCTACTGCTTCCGTCCGTTTTCCGAACGTTTCTGGTCCACTCGCGACATCGGCCTCCCATCCTCGCATGCCATGGTGGCCTTCAGCGGGGCGTGGGTGCTCTGCCGGCTCTATCCCAAGGCGTGGCCGGTCTGGATCGGGCTCGCGGTAGGCTGTGCGATCACCCGGGTGCAGGCGCAAGCGCACTTCCTCTCGGATGTGACGGTGGCGGCGGTGCTGGCGTACGGAGTGGTGGCGTGGCTCTGGAGGCGCTACCGGCCCACGCCATGAACCTTCGCGTCGGGCATCGCGTCTGGGTGCATCGCGAGATCGAAGGCAATGAAGAGCATCTTCGAAAAGGGATAGAGCACCAGCGGCGCGATGACCATCAGCGCCGGCGCGGCGAACTGCAGGAAGGCCCACGGCGGGTTGGGCCAGCTCCGGACGATGATCACCGCCATCGCGATGAAGAGCGTCACCTCCGACGCCACCAAGTTCAGGAGATTGGCGCCGACCCGATTCCCTGACGCCAGCGAGTAGCCGCACTGGGGGCAGTCCTGGATCATCTGCACCCAGTAGCGGAAGAGCCCACCGCCCCCGCAGTGCGGGCAGCGGAGGCGAAGGGCCCGGGTGATGATTGTGGCGCGTCGATCCATCCGAGCAACCTAATGGGAGCCAGGGGGGCGCAGCGTCGTGATCCGGAGGGTGCCCGGCGCGACCGGTTCGCTCGGCAGCGTTGGCGGGGCCGGCACCTCCACAACACTGCGCTGGTCGAGCCGAGGTAGCCCGCGCACCATCAGGGCGGCCTGCGTCCCCTCTTCCACGGGCGACCCAAAGGTCGACTCCCACAAAAGCTGCTCCAGTGGGGCACCAATCAGGGCCCGCGCCGTTGCCTCGATCTGGAGGAGCGGAAATTCGCCACGCTCGATGCCGTGGCGGAGCGCCCGTTCGAACGAGAGCCGACCACGAGTCAGTAGTTCTGACTCATACAACGCGACGCAGTCGGGGAAGAGTGGCGCTTCGCGCAGCACCAGGATCGCCACCCGTCGGGGTCCCGGTTCCCGTAGCACGGCCTCCCAACGGCTCAGGAGCAGCGCCACGACTTCCCGCGCCGTCATCGTCCCGTACGCCTCGGCGATCTCCCTGCCCCGGCTCCAACTCGAGTCGAGGTGCCGCTCCACCACCGCCCGAAAGAGGGCTTCCTTCGAGGGGAAGTAGCGGTACACCGTC
>JBBQJU010000032.1:0-14726 GCA_038326215.1 Gemmatimonadales bacterium
CAGTTCCCGACCAAGGACTGCGCCATGCTGCCGATCGCCAACACGACGGCCGAGATGATCGCGGAGTGGGTGGCGGTGAAGGTGCGGGAGGACCTCGCGACGGAAGGGGCCAACCTGACCTTCCTCGAGATCGAGGTCGAAGAATCGGTGGGGCAGTCAGCCACCTACTCGCAACGTCTGGAGTGACCCGATGAAGAGCAACGAACCGCTGTTCGACGGCCCTGCGCTCGAAGCCCGCCTCGCCGGACTCCCCGGATGGACGGCGGCGAATGGCTGGCTCCGCCGTGAGTACACGACCGATGGATGGCGCAGCACCATGCTCGCCGTCAACGCGATTGCCTTCGTCGCCGAGGCCGGCAATCACCATCCTGACCTGGAAGTGCACTGGGGTCGGATTGTGGTCATGCTGCAGACGCATTCCGCAGGCGGGATCACCGAGAAGGACCTCCAGATGGCGGAGCGTATCGAAGCCACCGTCCACTGGCAGCCGACGGGTGGCTTTCCGGGACTGGAAGGGCAGTCCGAGGGATGGATCGGGGAGTGAACCCAGCGCCGATGGCGTTGCCTCGCATCATCCCGCTCGACCCACCCCCTGACCCGCTCGAGTTGCTCGAGCGGTTCGCACATCGCCCCTTCCCTGCCCTCCTTGATGGGGCGGCCGACCATCACGACCTCGGCCGATTCAGCTATTTCAGCGCAGACCCAATCGCCATTGTCCGCGGCGACGCCGCCAACTGGCCGGCGCATCGTGACCGCCTGCGTGCGTCGATCGACCGCACAACCCCGATCGACCCGACGCTGCCTCCCTTCCAGGGCGGCTGGCTCGGGTGGTTCGGTTATGAACTCGGTGCCGCCTTTGATCGGATGCCGCGCGCGGCGCATGATCCACTGTGCCAGCCGGATCTGTCGCTCGCCTGCCATGACTGGGTGATTGCGTGGGATCATGCCGTCCACCGGGCATGGCTGGTCAGCACGGGGCTGGAGGCCGACGGCAGCCGCGATGCGAATCGCGCCGAGAGCCGCGCCGCTGAGGTGCTCGCGATGGTACGGGACACCCGCCCCACACGGCCGGGATCCTTCATGCCGGTGACTGCCACGCCGGACTTCACGGCCGACCGCTATCGGGAAGCCGTCGGAAGCGTGGTGGAGCACGTGCTGGCGGGTGACCTCTTCCAGGCCAATCTGGCGCAGCGGTTTACCACGGCCTTCGTCGGAAGTCCGGTGGCGCTCTATCGCGCCATTCGTGGGCGGAGCGCCGCCCCGCTCGCCGCGTACCTCGACCACGGCACCGCGCAGGTACTGAGCGCCTCCCCCGAGCGGTTCCTGCACTTCGACGCAGGGTCAGGCGTGGTCGAGACACGGCCGATCAAGGGGACGCGTCCACGTGGGCGCGACGCCGTCGCCGATGCAGCCCTCGCGGCCGATCTCCAGGCGAGCGAGAAGGATCGTGCCGAGAACGTGATGATCGTCGACCTGCTGCGGAACGACCTCGCACGGGTCTGTACGCCGGGGAGCATCAACGTGCCGTCGCTCTGTCGGCTCGAATCCCATCCCACGGTGCATCATCTCGTGTCGACGGTGACCGGCACGCTGCGCGACGGGCGCGACGCGCTCGACCTGCTGGTGGCCACCTTCCCCGGTGGATCGGTCACCGGCGCCCCGAAGCTGCGCGCGATGGCGGTGATCGCCGCACTCGAGCCGGTGACACGCGGTGCCTACTGCGGGGCGATCGGCTGGCTTGGGCTGGATGGCAGCATGAGTCTCTCGATTGCCATCCGGACGGTCACCGTCGCGCGCGAGATCGCCTCGTTCCATGTGGGTGGTGGCATCACCGCGCTCTCGGAGCCCGAGGCCGAATATCAGGAGACGCTCGACAAGGCGGCGGCGCTGATCGCCGCGCTGGCGGAGGGCAGATGATCCTCCTGCTCGACCACGAGGACTCGTTCGTGTACACGCTGGCGCGCTACGTCGAGGAACTCGGCGAGGCGCCGATCGTGCGGCGCGACGAGGCCCTCACGCTCGACGAGATCGTGGCGATGGCGCCGAGCCGAATCATCCTCTCGCCCGGACCGGGGCGGCCGGAGGAGTGCACCCTCGCACTCGCGGTGGTGCGCACGCTCGGCGCCACCACGCCAATCCTTGGCGTCTGCCTCGGTCATCAGGTCATCGCGGTTGCCTATGGGGCGACCGTCGCACGCGCCACCCATCCTCGGCATGGGCGCACCTCACCGATCACCCACGATGGTCTCGGCGTCTTCGCCGGACTGCCATCGCCCCTCGATGCGACGCGCTACCACTCGCTTGCGGTGGTCGAGGCAACGCTGCCGCCGGAACTGTTCCTGACGGCCCGCGCCGACGACGGCGAGGTGATGGGGATTCGGCATCGCGTGCATCCCGTGGAGGGGGTGCAGTTTCACCCAGAGTCGGTGCTGACCACACTCGGCCTGAGGATGATCAGCAGCTTCCTGGCGAACGGCGAACAGCGAACAGCGAACAGCCCATGAGGCCGTCATCCCTCGCTTCGCTCGGGATGGCACAGCGAGTGGCCGTTCGCCGTTCGCTGTTCGCCGTTCGCTGTTCGCCGTTCGCCGTTCGCCGTCTAGTCCCCGAACGAAATCCCCAGGTGCCGTGCGGTCAGGATGATCCCTGAATCGAGCGGCACCGTTTTCATCTTGCCAACCACGTCGGCGATCGGGACGCGCGAGATCACCGGCGGCGTGTAGGCGACCATCGTACCGAAGTCGCCGTCGGCAATGGCGCGCACCGCGGCGGAACCGAAGCGCAGTGCCAGCAATCGGTCGAACGTGGTCGGCGAACCGCCGCGCTGCAGATGGCCAAGCACGAGCGACCGCGTCTCCTTGCCGGTGACCTGCGCGATGCCGTGCGCGACCTGTTCGCCGACGCCGCCGAAGCGGTCGACGGTGCCGATGCTGCGCCGCTCGCGGAAGACCGGGCCACCATCGAGGGTCTGCGCCCCTTCGGCAACGACCACGATCGAGAAGTGCCGGCCGTTCCGCTCGCGCTCGCGGATCTTGTCGCAGACCTTGTCGAGCGAGAAGGGAATCTCGGGGATCAGGATGACGTCGGCCGTCCCGGAGATACCGCTGTGCAGCGCAATCCATCCCGCCTCGCGCCCCATCAGTTCGACGACCATCACGCGGTCATGCGATTCCGCGGTGGTGTGCAGCTTGTCGAGCGCGTCCGTGGCCGTCGAGACCGCGGTGTCGAAACCGAAGGTGGTGTCGGTGCCGACGACGTCGTTATCGATCGTCTTCGGCACGCCCACCACGTTGAGGCCACGCTCCCAGAGCGTGCCGGCGATCGCGAGCGATCCGTCGCCCCCGATTGAGATCAGCGCGTCGATCCCCTCGCGGCGGAAGGCATCAATGAGTTCGTCGCCGCGATCGATCTCCACCACGCGGCCATCCGGCTGGAGCTTCGGCCAGCGCAGCGGGTTGCCGCGGTTGGTGCTGCCAAGGATGGTCCCACCGAGGTGGGTGATGCCGCTCACTTCCGCGGCGCCAAGGGGGACGACCCCACTGCCGTCGAGGAGACCGTGGAAGCCACGACGGATGCCCACCGTTTCCCACCCGCGATCATGGGCGGTCAGCACGGCGGCACGAATGACAGCATTGAGGCCGGGGGCGTCGCCGCCGCCGGTCGAGATGGCAATCTTCACAGGGGGTCACGGCTCCGGAATGCGCAATCCATCATGGCGTCGGTACTGGCGGAATCGTAGTGGCCCGCACGGGGTGGTCCAAGGGGAAGCAGCGGGGTAGTGTATCCTTCGCCATGATGCGACACCCGCTGATGGTCTTCTGCCTGCTCGCCGCTGCTCCACCGCTCACCGCCCAGCTCCCGACGGTCAATCCCCGGCGACCGGCGGTGCCCGTCGACACGGTCCGGCCGCCGTTGGCCTCGCGCCCGGTGGTGGTTCGGCAGGACGCCTTGCTGCCCACGCACCGGATCGTCGCCTACTATGGCACGCCCCTCTCGACCCGGATGGGGATTCTCGGCGAGATCCCGCCGGAGCAGATGATGGCCCGCCTCGAGGCGACCGCGAAGCGGTGGGAGGCGGCCGACACGACCCGACCGGTCCTCCGGGCCCTCCACCTCATTGTGACCGTGGCCCAGGGGCACCCCGGGGAGCGGGGGCTCTATCGACTGCAGCACGGCGATGCGCTGATCGGCAAAGTGGCCGCCTGGGCCGATGCCAAGGGCTGGCTCCTCTTCCTCGACATTCAACCTGGCCGAAGCTCGATCGCCGCCGAGATTCCTCGGCTGCTGCCGTGGCTTCGGCGGCCGAACGTCCACCTGGGCATCGATCCTGAGTTCGCGATGCCGCCGGGGAAGGTGCCCGGGAGGCGGATCGGCACCCTTGACGCGAGCGACGTGAACCAGGCCCAGGCCATGCTGGCGAAGCTGGTGGACGAACTGGGGATCCCCCCCAAGATCTTGGTAGTGCACCGTTTCACGGAAGGCATGCTGACCCGCGAGCGCGAGATCACCTCGGACCCACGGGTCCAAGTGGTGATCGATGCCGATGGCTTTGGCGCGCCAGCCCTGAAACAGAATATTTTTGGGCTCGTCGTGACCCGACGACCGGTCCAGTTCGCCGGGTTGAAGCTGTTCTACAAGAATGACAAGCCGATGCTCACCTTGGCGCAGGTGCTGGCGATGCGTCCAGTCCCGCTCTACATCCAGTATCAATAGGAGGCCGTTCGCGATGCGCTTGACCACCCTCCTGCTGACGATGCTCCTCCTTGCCCCCGCCGCGCTGACCGCGCAGGCGCCGGACTCGACCGCGGCGCTGCTGGCCCTCGGCAAGCGGACCTTCGAGGGCCGCGGACTCTGCTTCTCGTGCCACGGGAAGGCGGGCGAGGGGGTGCTGGCCGTCAGCAAGAACACCATGCTCGCCGACGGCACATGGCTCCATAGCAAGGGCACCCAGCCTGAGTTGGTGGCGATCATCAAGACCGGCTTCGACGCCAAGACCTCGAAGAGCGGTGTGGTCATGCCAGCCCGCGGGGGCTCACGGATCAGCGACCGCGAAGTCGAGGCCGTCGCCGCCTACGTTGTGGAATTGGCTCGGAAGAAGCCGGTCAAGTGACGTCGGGTTGGCGCGGGCTGGCAGCCCTCGGCGCGCTCCTCAACCTCAGCGCAGGATGTCGCCCCGAGCCCGTGCCCGCCGCTGAAGGCCCCCGCGTCGATGCCGGCTGGACCATGATCCGCCCCACCGTTTTCCGAAAGAGTGGGATCCTCGCCCAGCCGCGACTGGCGGAGGCGAGTGGCGCCGCGGTCACCGGACAGCGCCCCGGCGTGCTCTGGACCATCAACGACTCCGGCAACCCGCCGGATCTCCTGCTGATCGACACCAGCGGGACCCTGTTGGCCACGCTCCCCCTCACCGGAGTCACCAACACCGATTGGGAAGAGGTCGCCCTCGGCCCCTGCCCCAGTGGCCGGTGCGTCTACATCGCCGACACCGGGGACAACCTGGAGCGACGCGACGCCGTCACCCTGATCCGCCTGACCGAGCCAACCCTCGACGCGGCATTCAGTGGGGATCGACCACCCCGCCCCGCTGAATCGTTGACCGTTCGATACCCGGACGGCTCCCACGACGTGGAAGCGATGGTCGTGACCACGGACGGCGATGTCCTCCTCGTCACCAAAGGCCGCAGCGCCGGGGTCCTGCTCTTCCGGGTGAGCGCGTCTGCCTGGGGGAGAGGTGCTGCCACGGCGGAACGGATCGACTCCCTAGCGATCACCCCGAACGCCGGGATGGGGCGGCTCGTGACGGGCGCCGCGCTCTCCCCCGACGGCACCCAGCTCATGGTCCGCACCTACCGCGACCTCTACCCTTTCCGCGTCCTCCCCAGCGGACGATTGACCCCGATGGGGAAGCCCACCGGCTGCGATATCCTCGGACAGGAGCCGCAGGGCGAAGGGATAAGTTGGCTGACTCCAACGACCTTGGTGCTGACCAGTGAACGGGGGTTGATGAAGTCGGGGACGGTGTTTGTGGTGAGTTGTAGTGTTTAGGACTACGCAGCGAGCGGCGACCGGCGAACAGCGAACAGCGAGAGGGCAGATGGATGCTGGAGTGCGCCGCTCGCTGTTCGTCGCTCGCCGCTCGCTTTTGGATAAGTAGTTTGCATTAAGACTACTGCTTTTTTGACTAGCATTTACACGCCGCTACTACTATCTTCTTCCCCGTCCTTCCGCCCTCCGATCAGGTCCCCCGCGAGGAGTCGTCCCCTGGATCTGCCTACGACCCATCGAATCCCGCTGACGCGGCTGGCTGAGCACGGCGGGCCGTCCATCCGGTTTCGGACCCAGTCCGAACTGGCTCCGGCCGGTAGTATTGCCCCGGCCACCCTGCAGGAATCCATGACCGCGGTCGTCCTCTCCGAGCCCGTCTCGGCAGTGACGACTCGGCAGCAGGAGACCGGCCTCTGGGGCGCGAACTATCTGGCGTACACCCCCTCCGAGAAGGAAGGGACGCTCGAGGTCGGGACGGTGGCGCAGTATCGCCGCCTCCTGCAGCTTGGCGTGCCGACGACGACCCGCCCGTTCCGGCTGGCCGATCGCCTGCTCTATCGCACCCTTTCGCGCGACGACGACCTGCTCCTCTACGGCGAGTTCGCCGATCCATCCGAGGACGAGCCGGCCACGGCCGAGACCTACCGGAACCTGATCCGCGACGGGGTCTGCGCGGCGCTGGCCGAGGCGGGTCGCGAGGATGACCCGCGGCTTCGCGGCGCGGCCCACAAGGTCGTGTCAGCGGTGTCTGCCTTCCTCCGCTCGCCGCTGTCGGAAGATCCGTTTATCAAGCGTGGCGGCGGCTGGCAGCTCCATCCCGAGGCGACCCCGCCGAGCTGGTGGTCGCTGGCGATGATTTCGGCGATGCCGTCACTGCAGCGGGAGCGCGGCGGCTTCCTCGACCGCCTGGGCCAATACCTGGCCCTGCCGACACCGGACAAGTCGTACATGATCCCGATCGGCAGTCGGACGATGAAACCACTCCACGTCCTGCTTGGCGATCCGATCGAGATGGACCCGAAGGGGCTGGTAAAGGATGTGCCGCTGGCGCTGCACTACATCGAGTTGCTCGCGGGAATGGGGCAATTGGCGTCGTCGGCCAGTGCGACCACGGTTTTCGTCCGCCTGCTCGAGGATGTCGATGCCGACGGTGTCTGGCATCCGAAGAACCTCCGCTCGCAGCCGAAGGCGAGCACGCCGGTGACCTACCATTGCTGGCCGCTGGCGCCGGACGATGGCGGCATGACCACGCGGCAGGCCGACATCACCTTCCGCCTGGCGAAGATCGCCAAGCGGTTGGGCTGGCACCTCGAGTACTCCTGAGATGGCGGGTCGGCTCGACCTGACACCCTTTGGCTTCACCCCGACGGAGGGCCTCATCTACGAGGTCCTGCTCACCGGCGGCCCGGGCACGGGGTACACCATCGCCCGGGCTGCGGGGCTGGCGCGCGCCAATGTCTACGCCGCTCTCGAAGGGTTGGTGGCGAAGGGGGCGGCACGCGTCGAGGAAGGTCGGCCGCGGCAGTTTCGTCCGGAGCCACCCAGCACTCTGCTGGCACGGCTGAGTGATCGACAGGGCGAGGCGATGGACCGACTCGGTGAGGCGCTCGCGGCCCTCGCCGTGCCAGCGACGCCGACGCTGGTCGAGCTTGCCTCGGCTCGCGGCGCCGTGCAATTGATGGGGCACGAGATTGCCCGGGCGGAGCGCTCGGTGGAATTGCTGGCACCGCCCGATGGCTGCCTCAGCTTGGCACCGCACCTTCGCCGGGCCGCGGCCTCGGGTGTCACCCTCGACGTCGCCTCGACGGCCACGGTGCCGCTCGGTGCGATTCCGATGTCGGTGATCCCCCCCGCAGCCTGGCCCGGGGAACCGGTCCTCCTCGTCGTGGACGACCGCGCGGCGCTGCTGGGTGCGCGCGATGGCGAGCGCTTCTCGGGGCACTGGGGCAGTGGCGCGGCATTTGTCGCAGCTGCCAGGACGACGCTCGCCGCGCTGCGGGAGGGCCGATGACCGAGCCACTGCCTTTGGATGCCGACGATCCGATGCTCGAACTGCAGCATGAGTACATCCGCGAGGCACCGGCACGCCTCGCGGAACTTCGGAAAGATGTGGCGGCGTTTCGGGCCGGCGAGCCTGACGCCCTCGAGTCGTTACGGCAGCGCTTTCATCGGCTGGCCGGATCGGGAGGGTCGTATGGCTTCCAGCGGGTGACGGATGTGGCCCGCGCGATGGAGCACCGGATCCTCACCCCGCCAGCACCGACGACCCGTGAAGCGGAGATGTTCTCGCAGGCGATTCACGACCTCGAACACGCCTTCAACAACGCAGCCACTGATGTCGGGCTGCCGGCGGTGCTCGGACGCATCCCGGGCTTCGGATGGCGTACGCTGTTGATGATGAATCCCTCACCGAGTCGCGACGCCCTCGTCCACTCGCTCGAGGAAGTCGGCTTCATGGTCACCGTCCGGACTGGCGAGGTCGATCCGTTTGACGTGCCGCCGGCAGAGCGCCCTGATTTGGTCGTGATCGGTACCGACGCCGAGACCGACCCGCTCTCGCTGGCGCGCTACTGGTCGGCCGCCACCAACGACCGACCGCGGGCGGTCGTCCTTGCCGACCCTGGTGATCAGTTCGACCGACTGCGCACCGCGGCGGCCGGACTCGATGCCGTGTTCGGTTCCAACGCCTTGCCGCGCGGGCTGGCGCAGTACGCGCGTGCTCTGGCCCAGATCGGGGCACCACCGGCCAATATCCTCGTGGTCGAGGATGATCCGGCGCAGTCGCAGCTCGTGGCCACATGGCTCGGCCAGATGAACGCGCGCGTGACCACGGCGGCCTCGGCGCAGGTGGCGCGCGATGCGCTTGCGCATGAGACGCCCGACTTGGTGCTGCTCGACGTCGACCTGCCGGATGTGGACGGCTACGCGCTGTCGCGCCTGATGCGTCAGGACCCGCGCCTTGCCCTGGTGCCGATCGTCTTCCTGACCGCGCGCGATTCGCTGGCCGACCAGATGGAAGGGCTCCGCGCTGGTGGGGACGACTTCCTTGCCAAGCCGGTCGAACGGAGCCACCTGCTGCAACTGGTGCTCACCCGCACCGAGCGTGGGCGCCGGATTCGCGAACTGGTCCATCGCGACGGACTGACCGGCATCCTGAACCACGCGACGTTGATGGCCGAGCTCGAGTACGCCATCGCCTTCGCCCAGCGCCATGGCGAGCCGCTCTGCTTCCTGATGCTCGACCTCGATCACTTCAAGCGGATCAACGACACCCACGGCCATCTCGTCGGCGACCAGGTGCTCGTGCACGTGGCCCGTGTCTTCCGGAAGGCGATCCGCGGCTCCGACCTGCTCGGTCGCTACGGCGGCGAGGAATTCGGCATCATCCTCCGCAAGTGCCCGCCGGCGAACGGCCGCGCGGCGGCCGAGAAGCTGCGGCAATCGCTGGCAGACACCCCGATCGTGCTGCCCGGCTGCGAACCGATCCCGCTGCACGTCTCGATTGGTGTCGGCGCCTTCCCCGGCTCCGGCACGACGGCCACGCAGGTGGCGGAAGCGGCGGATCAGGCGCTCTATCGGGCGAAGAGTTCGGGGCGGAACCGGGTGGAGATGGGGTGAGGGCAGCGAGCGGCGAAGAGCGAACGGCGAACAGCGCGTCACATCACGCTGTTCGCCGTTTTCGCTCTTCGCCGCTCGCAGTTAGTGCCGGAACGGACTCTGCAGCGCCACCACATCCCGCGGATTCTCGTCGCCGAAGAGGAGCTTCCCTTCGGTGTAGCGGACATCGCGGAGTGCGATTGCGAGCACTTCGCCGAGTTCCTCGACCGGATGGACATCCATCCGCTTGCGGGCTTCCTCGGGGAGGTCGTCGAGGTCGGGCTCGTTCGCCTTGGGGATGATGATCGTGGTGATCCCCGCACGCAGGGCGCCGAGCAGCTTTTCCTTCACCCCGCCGATCGGCAGGACGCGGCCGCGCAACGTGACCTCACCGGTCATGGCGATGTCGTGGCGCACCTCGCGGCCCGAGAGCGCCGAGACGAGTGCCGTAGCCATGGTGATGCCGGCGGACGGGCCATCCTTCGGGACGGCGCCCGCCGGCACGTGGATGTGCACGTCGCGATCGAACATCTCATCCTGGATATGCAGCCCCGCCGCGTGCGATCGGGCGTAGGTCCACGCCGCCCGCGCCGACTCCTTCATCACGTCGCCGAGCTGCCCGGTGAGCACCAGTTCACCCTTGCCGCGCATCGTCGACGCCTCGACGAACATGATATCGCCACCCTGGGGCGTGTAGTACATCCCGGTCGCGGTGCCGACCTGGTCGACGGCGGCCTTCTCCTCCGGATGGAGCTTGGGCCGGCCGAGGAGGTCGCGCACCACCGCGGCGGTGATGTCCATCCGCTCGACTTCGACCGCCGCGATCTTCCGCGCGGCCTTGCGGGCGACCCGACCGACTTCGCGCTCGAGCTGCCGCACGCCCGACTCGCGGGTGTAGCGCTGCACGAGTTCCAGCAACGCCGGCCCGGCGAAGGTGATCTGCTCGGCGGTAAGGCCGTTCGACTCGATCTGCCGCGGGACCAGGTACTGCTCGGCAATCGCGACCTTCTCGGCCTCGATGTAGCCGGAGAACTCGACCACTTCCATCCGGTCGAGCAACGGCCCCGGGATGTTCTGCAGCACGTTCGCCGTCGCGATGAACATCACCTCGCTCAAGTCGAACGGGATGCCGAGGTAGTGGTCCGTGAAGGAATCGTTCTGCGCCGGGTCGAGCACTTCGAGCAGCGCCGAGGCCGGGTCGCCCTGAAAGGAGACGCCGAGCTTGTCGATTTCGTCGAGCAGAAAGACGGGATTGCGCGTGCCGGCCTGCTTCATCCCCTGGATGATGCGCCCCGGCATCGCGCCGACGTAGGTGCGTCGGTGGCCACGGATATCGGCCTCATCGCGGGCGCCGCCGAGCGAGATCCGGACGTACTTGCGCCCCATCGCCCGGGCGATGCTCTTCGCGACCGAGGTCTTGCCGACACCCGGAGGGCCGACGAAGAGCAGGATTGGCGACCGCTTGGTGCTGTCGGGGTCGTTGGCGTCCTCAACCGGCGCCGACTCCGGGGCGGCGATGGACGGCGACGGCTCCGTGGCATCCGCGGGCGGCGACAGCTGGGCGTCGGCTGACGACGCCTGCAGCGCGTCGCGCTTGGCGCGCATGGCGCGGACAGCGAGGAACTCCAGCACGCGGTCCTTCACGTCCCCGAGGGCGTAGTGATCGGCGTCGAGGATCTTCGAGGCGTCGGCGATCTCGAGATGCTCCTCGCTGCGCGCATTCCACGGCAGCTCGGCGACATGCTCGAGGAAGGTCCGGATGACCTGCGATTCCATCGTTTCGCGACCGATTCGACGCAGCCGGCCGAGCTCGCGATCGACTTCCTTGCGGGCCTCGTCGGTGAGGTCCAGCGCCTCGAGGCGCACTTCGAGCTCATCGACCTCGGTGCCATCGTCTTCGTCACCGAGCTCCCGACGGATCGTCTTGAGCTGTTCGCGGAGGTAGATCTCGCGCTGACGATCGCCGAGCTCTTCCTGCACCTGCGACTTGATGTCCTCCTGGGCATCGAGCACGGCAATCTGCCGCTGCACATGCACCAGCACGCGGCGGAGCCGCTCGTCGACCGCAAGGGTTTCCAGCAGCGACTGCCGGCCCGCGGCATCGAGGTCGAGGTAGCCGGCAACCAGGTCGGCGAAGCGGCCTGGCTCGTCGACGCCATTCAACACCTGCTGGACAACTTCGTCGGGGAGACCGGACTTCTGGCCGAGTTCGGCGGCGCGAGCTCGGAGCTCACGATGCAGGGCGATGAAGCCGGGATCGGATTCATCGACCGGCGGGAGGTCATCCATGTCGCGCACCACGGCGACGAGATGGCCGCCCTCCTCGGTCACCTGGAGCGCCATCGCACGGCGCTCGCCGTGGAGGAGGAGCTGCATCCCCGACATGCCGCGCTGGAGCTGGCCGATCTTGGCGATCGTGCCGATCAGATGGAGGCCATCGACAGAGACCGCCTCGATGTTCTCCTTCTGGGCGACGGCGAAGACCAGCTTGTCGGGCGAGGCGAGGGCGGCTTCGATCGCCTTGAGTGTCATCGGACGGCCTGCCCCGATCGGTGCCGTGACGCCCGGGAAGAGCACCACGTCACGCAGGGGGAGGACGGGAAGAGTCAGACGTTCAGTCACGGGATTCTCCTTGAGACGCAGCGCCAGGACAGCGACCGCAGGGGGGCGGTGCACCGGTCCACGGCGCGATGGGGAGGCAAGGGGCATCCGCCGTGCCAACCCCGATCCCAAGATACCTGCCGGGGTGGCCGATGGGTCCCCCGGGGGTCCGCCAGCGGGGCACAGACGTTTCACGCAGGAAACCTCCCCTCCTGTCGCGACGGCAGGTCTCGATCGGCACGTTGCTCGCAGATGCATCTCGGTACAAATTTCGGGGTTGCTGTCTCGACCTGCTGGTGCCGTCATCCCGCCGCCCGGATCCTGAATGACCGATCCCACCCCGCATCCCCTGCCGGCCCTCCTGAAGGAGGCCCTCGGCGACGCCTATACGATCGAGGGAGAAATCGGTCGCGGCGGCATGGGGGTGGTGTATCGCGCGCGCGACGAACGGCTGCAGCGGCGGGTGGCGATCAAGGCGCTGCCGCCGGAGCTGGCGTTCTCGAGCGAGATCCGGGAGCGGTTCACCCGTGAAGCGCAGACCGCCGCGAAGCTTGCCCATCCGCACATTGTACCGATTCACGACGTGGGCCAAGGCAAAGGGATCGTCTATTTCGTCATGGGGCTGATCGAGGGCGAATCGCTGGCGGCACGGATTCGTCGACGCGGCCGGGTGCCCGCCGAGGAGACACGCCGGATCATTCGGGAAACGGCGGACGCGCTTTCCGCCGCCCACGCGCTGTCGATCATTCATCGCGACATCAAGCCGGACAACATCCTGCTCGAGGGCACGCGAGGCCGGGTCATGGTCACGGACTTCGGGATCGCGAAGGCGATGTCGTCGACGAGCAGCGCCACGCTCACGTCCGCGGGCATGGCCATCGGCACGCCGTCCTATATGAGTCCGGAGCAGGCCGCCGGCGAGCGAGAGATTGACGGCCGCAGTGACCTCTACTCGGTAGGCGTCGTCGCGTACCAGATGCTCTCGGGGGAGTTGCCATTCAATGCCCCGACGGTCGCCGGGATCCTCATGAAGCACATCACCGAGGTCGCCCCGGTGTTGCATGAACGGTTTCCGGACATCCCGGAAGACCTCTCCCTCGCCGTCGCCCGCTGCCTTGAGAAGGATCCGGAGAATCGCTGGCCATCGGCCGAAGCACTCCGTCGGGCGCTCGAGAGTCGCTCAGTGGCGGGGTATCGGCCGACCGGACTCGGAATGCGTGCCGCCGAACGCGCGGCGGCACCGAACCGCACGGCCTCGCCGAACCGGGCCGGCAATCCGACGCGTCCGTCACCGCGACCGTTGGCCCGCCCGACCCGCGCCCCGCTCGGCGACGCCGCCGGCAATCGGAACAACCTCCCTGGACGCCCGCAGCCGCGCACGCCGGCCGACGTGCGTGAGGCGGGGCGTCTGGCGCGAGAGCGGGTCCGAAGCGGGCGACCGGCCAAGAAGGGCGAGGAGGCCCTGCTCCCGGAGACCGGCGAGCCGAAGCTCGTCCGGCTGGCCCGCGCCGAATTCGCCAAGTATGCCGCGGTGGTGGGTGGCCTCTTCTTGATCAATCTGGCCACTGGCCTGGACAGGCCGTGGTTCCTGTTCCCGGCCGGCGGCATGTCGATCGGCCTCTTCAAACGCTACTCCGAGCTGTGGCAGGCCGGGTATTCGTGGCGCGATGTCCTCAATCGCCCCGACGCCCCGGATGCGATTCCGGCCAACCAGGCGAAGGCGCTGAAGGGGATCCGCCAGATGGCTGCCCCGAAGGAGGAGGAGTACGGGCCATGGCTGCCGAAGATGCAGCAGGTCCATGGCGATCGAAGCGCGATCATCTCGCTCTGGGGCTCACTGACCGACACCGACCGTTCGATGTTCCCCGAGATGATCCAGACCATCGATGGGCTGCACGACCGCGCCGGGCAGCTGGCGCGCACCCTCAATGACATGGACCGCGTCGGCGTACAGGATGTCGCAACGATCGAGGCGCGGCTGGTCGAGCTGAAGGCGCGCCCCGAGGGGGAGGAACGCGACCGGCAGCAGGCGATGCTCGATCGTCAGTTGAAGGCGTGCCTCGACCTGCAGCATCGACGCACCGAGATCACCGACAAGCTCGAGAGCAGCGTGCTGATGATGCAGGGGCTGCGACTGGAACTGCTGCGCATCAAGGAACGCGGCGTCGGCGCGATGAGCGACAGTCTGGCCCTGGCCACGCAGCAGGCGCGGGCGATCAGCCGAGACATCGACAACGCGATCAGTGCGGCGGCGGAAGTGAAGGAGTTGTAGTCAGTACGACAGAATCTCCACCATCGCGGCCTTCAAGCTCCCCACCTGCGGCAAAATCACGTCCTCCAATTCCGGCGCATAGGCGACGAAGGTGTCGGTGGCCGCGACCCGACGAACCGGCGCGTCGAGCCACTCGAACATCTCGTCGGCGATCTTGGCCGCGATCTCCGAGCCGTAGCCCCACGACAGCGAATCCTCGTAGGCGACGATC
>JBBQJU010000033.1:0-14577 GCA_038326215.1 Gemmatimonadales bacterium
AGAAAGCATCTCGGTTAGATTCTATGGTAAGAAAAAAATGCTAAGTAAGTTAATGAAAAACGGTCGCCCTCAGCCAGCTCGCGGATGCCCTCGGGCTGGCGGTCGACAAGGTTCCGGCGGCCTTTCTGCCCAAGATCCAGCTCCTGGCCGGCGCCGTCGGCACGATCGACCCGACCGCGGTCGGAGTGACCGCGGCCACGCTGGCCATCCTCCTGCTCTGGCCGAAGACCGGCAACAAGATCCCGGGACCGTTCATCGCGTTGGTGGTGACCACCGCCGCGGTCACCCTGTTCCACCTCGACGTGGCCACGATCGGCTCCCGTTTTGGCGAGCTCCCCCGCGGGCTGCCGATGCCTCACGTCCCCCACGTCTCGCTGGAGCGACTCGGCGAACTCTTCACCCCAGCCGCCACCATCGCCCTCCTTGCCGCCATCGAATCGCTCCTGGCCGCCGTCGTGGCCGATTCGATGACCGGATTCCGCCATCGGGCCAACACCGAGCTGGTCGCCCAGGGGATCGCGAATCTCGCGGTGCCGTTCTTCGGCGGAATTCCAGCCACCGGCGCGATCGCCCGCACGGCCACGAACATCCGAAGCGGCGGGCGCACGCCGATCGCGGGGCTCGTGCACGCCGCCACCCTGCTGATCATCCTGCTGGTGGCCGGCCCCCTGGCGCGACTGATTCCGATGGCCACGCTGGCCGGCATTCTCCTCGTGGTGGCGTGGCATATGGGCGAGTGGCATTCGTTCGTCCGACTGGTTCGCGGGTCGCGCAACGACAGTGCCGTGTTGCTCACCACCTTCGGCTTCACCGTGATGGCCGATCTCACGGTCGGCATCGGCATGGGGATGGCGCTCGCCGCACTCCTCTTCGTGCAGAAGATGACCACGGCCACCGAAGTGATCACCGGCGAGGACGAGGACGACAGCGAGGCGCTGATTCGCCGCGCATGGCTGCCCACCGGCGTCCGCCTGCTCGAGGTGCGCGGGCCACTCTTCTTCGGCGGGGCGGAAACGCTCCGTCAGGCGCTCAATGTGCTCCCCGATCCGGCCAAGCTGCTGCTGATCGACCTCGCAGCCGCACCGGGCATCGACGTCACCACGGCGCGCATCCTCAAGGACTTCGAGGCGCAGAGCCGAAGCCATGGGACACGCGTGATGTTCATCACGAAGGATGGCGCGACGGCGACGGCGCTACAGCGGGAGGGATTGGAGCGGGCGTTGTCGCTGGAACGGGCGGTGGGGCGGTGGCAGGAGGAGGCGAACGGCGAACGGCGAACAGTGACTAGTTCGTCGCCACCTCATCCGCCGTCAGGATGAATCGCGGGATGGTGGCATCGAACGATGTGCCATCGGGGCGCACCAGGTGGTATTCGCCTTCCATCCAGCCACTCGAGGCGCGCAGCACCGCCGAAGACTGGTAGGTGTAGACAGCGCCGGGGAGGAGCATCGGCTGTTCGCCGACCACCCCTTCCCCGGCCACTTCGCTGTCGTGTCCGATGTCATCATGGATCAACCAGCGACGGGCCACCAGCTGTGCCGAGCGGTCGCCGACATTCTCGAGCCGCACCCGATAGGCGAAGACGTAGTGCCCCATCGACGGCCGCGACTGTTCCGCCACGAAGCGCGGCTCGACGGTGACGCGGATCCCGTCGGTGATGGCGTAGTACAGTCGGCGCGGCATCGTGGCGTGCCCGCGCTCAGCTCGTTGGCGGGTTGAAGGCGCCGTGCTGCTGCTCGACCCACGAGCGATGGTAGTTCAGGTCCTCGAACGGCTGCGACGCCTTGGCAATCTTCAGCGCCCGGAACGAGTCCATCATGACCGCCAGCTCATTGGTGTGCGTCGCCCCGATGCTCGCCTCGGCGCGCCCCGGATGTGGCCCGTGCGGCAGGCCGTCGGGGTGGTGTGTGACGCTGCCGTACTCGATGCCCTTCCGGCTCATGAACTCACTCGAGGCATAGAAGAGCACCTCGTCGGAGTCGACGTTGCTGTGGTTGTAGGGCGCCGGGATCGCGTTCGGATCGAAGTCGTAGGGCCGCGGGCAGAAGGAGCAGATCACGAAGCCGTCGCCCTGGAAGGTCTGGTGCACCGGCGGCGGCTGGTGGATGCGCCCGACGATCGGCTCGAAGTCGTGGATGTTGAAGGCCCAGGGATAGAAGTGACCATCCCAGCCAACGACGTCAAACGGATGATGATCAAGCAGCAGCTCGTTCAAGGCGTGGTACTGCTTCACGACGATCGGGAATTCGCCGCGCTCGTCCACCGGCTCGAGATGCGTCGGGCGGCGGATGTCGCGCTCGGAATAGGGCGCCCCTTCCAGCAGCTGGCCGACGTTATTGCGATAGCGGGTCGGAAAGCGGACGTGACCGGCACTCTCCATCACCAGCATCTTCGGCGCGCCTTTGCTGCGGTCGAAGCGCCACTGATGCGTGATGTTGCGATGGATCACCACGTAATCGCCCGGCTTGAACGGCAGGATGCCGAACGCCGAGGCGAGCACCCCTTCCCCTTCAACGACGTAGACGACCTCGTCGGCCTGGGAATTCCGGTAGAACGGCTCCACGGCGGCATCGGGCTCGGACCAGAGCATGGCGATGTCGCTGTTGAAGAGCATCGGCACCCGGTCCAGCACCAGCGAGCCACCCTTGGGCGCCTGCGCCGTGCGCCAGTGCCGATGGCGCAGCGACGTCTCGTCATCCGCTTCCCAGACGATCGGCCGCAGCCGCCGTGCGGACAGCACGGTCGTGGGCGGATGGATATGGTAGAGCAGCGCGGCGGTACCGACGAAGCCCTCATGTCCCATCAGCTCCTCGGCATACAGCCCGCCATCGGGACGCCGGAAGACCGTGTGCCGCTTGCGGGGGACCTCGCCCATCAGGTGGTAGATCGGCATACTAGAGGTTCCCCCGCGCGTCCTGTTCCCGTTCGATGGCCTCGAAGAGCGCCTTGAAGTTGCCGGCGCCGAAACTCTTGGCGCCCTTCCGCTGGATAATCTCGTAGAACAGCGTCGGCCGATCCTGCACCGGCTTGGTGAAGATCTGCAGGAGATACCCCTCGTCATCGCGGTCCACGAGAATCCCCAGCTCGGCCAGCGGCGCGATGTCCTCGTCGATCGTGCCGACGCGGTCCAGCACGGTCTCGTAATACGCCGCAGGCACCCGGAGGAACTCGATGCCCCGCGCGCGCAGGTCACGCACCGTCGTGATGATGTCATCGGTGGCGATGGCGACGTGCTGCACGCCCGGGCCGCGGTAGAAATCGAGGTACTCCTCGATCTGCGACTTCTTCTTGCCGCTCGCCGGCTCGTTGATCGGGAACTTGATGCGGCCGTTGCCGTTGCTCATCACCTTCGACATCAACGCCGAATACTCGGTGGTGATCTGCTTGTCGTCGAAGGTCAGGATGTTGGTGAAGCCGAGGACGCGCTCGTAGAAGGAGACCCAGGTGTTCATCTTGCCGAGCTCGACATTGCCGACGCAGTGGTCGATGTACTTGAGCCCGGTGGAGCGCGAGGGATACGCCGACGTCATCGGCACGAAGCCAGGCAGGAAGAGCCCGGTGTAGTTGCGCCGTTCGATGATCGAGTGGATCGTGTCGCCGTAGGTCCGGATGGCCGCGATGATGACCTCGCCATGCGCGTCCTGCTCCACGCGCGGCTCGCCCGCCGAGACGGCGCCGCGCTCCATCGCGGTGGCGTAGGCGGCGCGGGCATCCTCGACCCAGAACGCCATGTCACGGACACCATCGCCATGGCGATGAATATGCTCGGCAATCTCCCCCTCGGGCCCCATCGGCGTGGTGAAGACAAGGCGAATCTTGTCCTGCATGAGCAGATAGGAGGCGCGATCGCGGACGCCGGTCTCCGGGCCGCGATAGCCGATCAGTTCATACCCGAAGGCGTAGCAGTAGTAGAGCATCGACTGCTTGGCATTACCGACCCAATATTCGATGTAGTCGGTGCCGTGAATCGGAAAGGCGTCGTGCGCCGTCGAGGGATCGGGCTGGGTGATCGTGGCGGTCATGGGGTACTCCGGGTCGCGGGCAGAAGGTCGAAGAGGAGGCGGGTGGCGACGCCCAGCCATCCTGGATCGGTCCGACGATGCCCAGGCCGATGCGTGCGCGCGTTCACGACGCCCGCGCGGCCACGAGGAAGGAACGGAGATCGGCCTCGCTGATGGCCGGTTCACCGGGCGAGACATGGTCGAGACGCCCCTCCCGGACCCACTCGATCAGTCGGCCGATCTCGGTGTAGAGATGCTCGAAGGAATCGACCACGAAGAGCAGCGGCTGGTAGTGATCGATCTCGAAGTACTGATTGACCACCCACTCGAGCTGCAGCGGAAAGCGCTGGACCGCCGGAGACTCGATCGCATGGGCGATCTCGCCATAGGACGACAGCAGCCCGCTGCCGTACACCTTGAGCTCGCCCGGGGCGGTGCCCCGCATCAACCCGAACTCCACCGTGAACCAGAAGAAGCGCGCCATCGCCTTGATCACCGACGTCAGCACCTGCAGCTGTTCGTGCTCATCCTCGATCATCGCGACGCGTTCTGCCGCCGCTTTGGCGCACTCGCCGAACATCACCAGCGTGTCGGCGAAGGCCTTGTCGGTGTGCATCGGCACATGGCCGGCGATGTCGTGGAAAATGTCCGGTTCGGGGAGGTAGTCGAGCACCGCCCCATCGCGAATCGTGATGGTGGTCGGGAAGGCGCGTTGCCGGAGACAATCGAAGAACATGTAGGCCGGCACATAGCCGCTGACAGCCTTGGCGCGGAAGCCGGTCAGCGGCGCCATGAAGCGATTGACATCCTCGAGGCGTGGCACTCGCTCCGGATCGAGGCAGAGCGTCTCCAGTCCCTCGAGGAAGCGATGATTGGCATACTGCTGCCACCGGTCGCCCATGCGGGCGTAGAGCCGGCGCCAGACATCGTGATTCGCCTCGGAGTAGAGCTCGTACGGCTGGTCGATGTAGAGACGCCCCTCCGCCTGCGCCTGCTCGATGAACGGCGCGCGGGTGGTCGTGAGGCCAGGGACTGCCGTCGTGGTCGTCAAACAGGACTCCGGGAGGAATGGAACTCGCACTGCAAGCTAATTGGGCGGCCGGATGTCGAGCAGTTCGGCGCGCCCCCGGAATTCCTCCAACGCCTCCGGGTTGGCCAGCGCCCCCAGGTTCGTGACGGGGCGTCCTTCCACGGCATCCCGCACCGCCAGCTCACTGAGCTTGCCGCTCCGGGTTCGGGGGATGTCCCGGACGGCCAGCACCACCCTCGGCACGTGGTGCGGCGAGGCCCCCTCACGAATCCGCTGCCGGATCCGATCGACCAGCGCGGTATCCAGCGCGGCCCCATCGGCCAAGCGAACAAAGAGGACCACGCGCACGTCGCCGTCGCTGCTCCCGGGAATGCGTTGCCCGATCACCAGACTCTCGACCACCTCAGGAATCGCCTCGACTTGGCGGTAGATCTCGGCCGTCCCGATGCGCACTCCGCCAGGGTTGAGGGTGGCATCGCTCCGCCCGCTGATCGCAAAGCCGCCGTGCGGGGTTCGGGTGATCCAGTCACCGAGGCGCCAGGCGCCAGGGTCCTCGCTGAAATACGCCGCATGATAGAGGGCGCCAGCCGGATCGTGCCAGAACGCGACGGGCATCGACGGAAAGGGTCGCGTGCAGACCAGTTCGCCCGCCTCGCCGATGGGTGCCGACCGCCCGGCCGCATCGAAGACCTCCACCGCCATCCCCAGGCCCGGTCCCTGGATTTCGCCACGGTAGACTGGTGAGATCGGATTGCCCAGCACGAAGCAGGAGACGATGTCGGTTCCGCCGGAGATGGAGGCGACCTGCACCGGCCCCACCGCACGGGCGATCCAGTCGAACGATTCGGGTGCGAGTGGCGAGCCCGTCGAGAAGACGGTGCGAAGCACGTCGAACGCGAAGTCCTGTGCCGGTTCGAAGCCGGCCTTCTCGGCCAGCGCGAGGTACTTCGCACTCGTCCCGAAGAGGTGGACCCGCGCCTCGGCCGCAAGACGCCAGAGGATCGTCGGATCGTGCGTCGGCATCGGCGCACCATCGTACAACACCAAGGTGGCGCCAGCCGCCAATCCGCTCACCAGCCAATTCCACATCATCCAGCCGCAGGTGGTGAAGTAGAACAACCGCTCGCCCTCGTGCAGGTCGCCGTGCAGGCGATGCTCTTTGAGGTGTTGGAGCAGTGTCCCGCCGGCCCCGTGCACCATGCACTTCGGGAGACCGGTCGTCCCCGACGAATAGAGGATGTAGAGCGGGTGATCAAATGGCAGCCGCCGAAACGTCAGCGGCGGTGCTGGCCCGTCACCGAGGAGGTGCGCCCAGGTGCGCATGCGCGGATCGTCGGGGAGGATGGCCGTGCCGCGATACGGAATCATCACCGCATGCTCGACCGAGGGGAGGCGCGGCAACAACGCCTCGGCCCGGGCGACGCAGTCGTGCACCTTGCCGCCGTAGCCATAGCCGTCGCAGAAGAAGAGAACCCGCGGCGTGGTCTGCCCGAAGCGATCGACAATGCCCTCGACGCCGAAGTCCGGCGAGCACGAGGTCCACACGGCGCCCAGGGCACTGGTGGCCAACATGGCCACGATCGTTTCCGGCATGTTGGGGAGCCACCCCGCCACGCGATCCCCGGGGCCGACGCCGAGGGCGGCCAGACCGGCCGTGGCCCGGGCGACGGCCTCGCGCAGCTGGCGCCAGCTCCACGGCGCCAGGGCACCACGTTCGTCCCACGCGACGAGCGCGTCGCCCTCACCGTCGTGACGGAGCAGGTTTTCGGCGAAGTTCAGACGGGCACCGGGAAACCAGTGCGGGCCCTGCTGCGGATCGGGCGGCGCCATCCGATCAGGGCCGATGACCACTGCATCCCAGGGTGGCCCATCGGCACGCACGTCGGCGATCACCTCGCTGTCGTGCCAGACCGCAGCCCAGAACGCGGCGGGATCGCGGATCGACCACGCATGCAACGCCTGAAACGCGGCCGCATCATCCGTGGGTGGGAGCACGACCCCGTTGGTGCGGCGTGCGGCGAGGAAGCGCGCGAGATGCGACGAGGCGACGCGCGTCGGGCTGGGCATCCACTGCGGCGAGGCGTCGTTCATCAGCGGCGGCGCATCACCACGTCATCGCTCGTGATGCGCTCGCCGATCGAGAGCGTGAGCAATTGCCCACTGAAGCCCTCCCGGGCGACGCGCACGTACTGCACACGGCAACGTTCGAGCAGCTTCGGATCGAACTCGAGGCGGTAGTCGCCATCACTGTTCGAGAACGTCGAGAACGGCGTGCCGACGATCTGCAGGTGCGCCCCGGCAAGGGGTGTGCGGTGGTCATCGCCGAGGACGCGGCCGATCACTGTCGCGAGCACCGGCGTGCCATCGGGGTTCTTGCCGAGATCAGGAATCTCGACGCACCGGCCGGCGGCCTCGGGGAACGACGGCCGCCAATCACGATTGTCGGGCTGGGATGGGCCAGCCCGCCCCATCGCACCGGCGGCCGCGGCCATGGTCGACGTGGCGTTCCGGGTCCCGGCCGTCAGGATGTCCCGTGGTTTCCCGTTGTTGTCGAGGGGGACACCCTTCGCCGTCAGGTTGTTCACCATATCCGACGAGGTAGCGATGCGGCGAATCCCCTTGGGCGCCTCG
This sequence comes from Gemmatimonadales bacterium, assembly GCA_038326215.1. Classification (GTDB taxonomy): domain Bacteria; phylum Gemmatimonadota; class Gemmatimonadetes; order Gemmatimonadales; family GWC2-71-9; genus Palsa-1233. The sequence goes on from JBBQJU010000033.1 coordinate 7,663, forward strand.
GTCGGGGCCGCCTCTGGCTCGGCTGGCGGTGCCTCGACCTTCGTCGGTGGGGCCGGCTTGTTCGCATCCATCTGGTCGGGATCGACCGGCGGCTTTTCGGGCCCGGCCTCCTTCGGCACCAGGGCGTCGGGATTCTTGGAATCGGGGCCGAGCGGTGTCGCGCGCTTCGGTGGCTCCGGCTTCGGTTGGTCGGGTTGCGCCTGCTGCTGCGGTGGCTGCGGCTGGGGCTGCTCGGGCTGGGGCTCGGACCTGGGGGCCGGGTTCGCCGGCGGGGCGAGAGCGATCTCCTGCCGATCCTCCCCAGGATTCCGCTCAATCGTGGGCAGCGACCGCGCCGTGGCGGGGCGGAAAACCAGCCAGAGGACCACGACCACGTGCAGGGCGGCGCTCGTGCTGAGCGCACCCCAGTTCCGGCCGCGCTCGATTGGGGGCCCGACGGTGAATGGCGTGGTAAACTTCACGGTTGGAGCTTAGTGGCGTCGGGGGCAGAACGGGATGCCCGACACCCGGCCGGGATCCGCCATCCCGCACACCACCGGACCATCATGACCGCCATGCCCACTCCCTCGTATCGTGCCTCGCCCGCCCTGCTCGCGCTGGCCGGACTGGCCCTGCTGGTGGTTACCCTCGGTGCCCAGTCACCGGCACGGAGCGGCCTGCTGCTGCAGTCGGGACCGATGGTCGGTGCCTCCCAGATGCGTGAGGTCACCCTCTGGGCGCAGACCACCCGCCCCGCGCTGGTGCAATTCGCCTACTGGGACTCGCTGGCCCCGACCCGCCGGTACACCACGGAGTCGGTCCAGACGGCGCCAGCAACGGCTCATGTCGCCAAGGTGACCGCCGACAGCGTCCGGCCAGGGCATGTGTATGGCTACGAGCTCCGGATCAATGGCGTTGCCGTCCCTCGCCCCTACCCCCTGCGCTTTGCGACCCCGACCCTGTGGCAATACCGCACAGACCCGCCAACGGTCCGGATCGCGGTGGCCTCCTGTTTCTACGTCAACGAGCCCGAATTCGATCGCCCGGGGACCCCCTATGGCGGCGAGTACGACATCCTCGGCGCCATCACCAGGAGCCGCCCGGACCTGATGCTCTGGATGGGCGACAACGCCTACCTGCGCGAGGGCGACTTCGACTCGCGCACCGGTGTCTTCCATCGGTACACCCACTCGCGCTCGCTGCCGGAACTGCAGCCGCTGCTTGCCGCGACGAGTCACTACGCCACCTGGGACGACCACGACTTCGGTCCGAACGACAGTGACCGTTCCTACGGCGGCCGATTCCTCACCCGTGCCGCCTTCGAACTCTTCTGGGGCAATCCACCCCTGGGCGCCGATGGTGGCGGCGGCGTCACCTCGACCTTCGGCTGGAGCGACGTTGACGTCTTCCTGATGGACAATCGCTGGTACCGTGATGGGCAAGGCAGGCTGACAGGCGCCCACGACTACCTCGGGCGACCGCAGATCGAGTGGCTCCTCAACGCCCTGAAGGCCTCGCGGGCTACGTTCAAGCTGGTGGTGATCGGCGGCCAAACGGTGAACAACTCGGTGACCTTCGAGAACTACGCCACCTATGGCGCAGAACGCACCTTCTTCCTCGACCGGCTGCAGCAGGAACGGATCCCCGGCGTGATCTTCCTGACCGGTGACAAGCACTGGACGGAGTTGAGCCGCATGGACCGCGGCGGCAGCTATCCACTCTATGACCTCACCGTCTCGCCGCTCACGGCAGGGCCGTCGAATGGATGGAAGAGTGAGCAGAATGCGTTTCGTGTGGAGGGGACCATGGTGAATGATCGCAACTTCGGCTTGCTTGAGGTGACCGGTCCGTTGAAGGAGCGGGTCTTGACCATCACCATTCAGGATCGCACCGGTACGGTGCGCTGGAAGCGGGCCATTGCCGCCTCGGAGCTCAAGTGAAGCCACTCCCGGACACGGTCGAGGCGCTGATCGTCGGCGCCGGCCCGATCGGCCTTGCCTGCGCGATCGCCGCGCGACGCCGCGGCATCGACGCACTGGTCATCGATGCCGGTGCAATTGCCGATGCGATTGTCCGCTATCCGATCGGCATGACCTTCTTCACCACGCCCGAACGACTCGAGATCGGTGATCACCCGCTGGTGACGAGCGGAGCGAAGGCGACGCGCGAGGAAGCGCTGAACTACTACCGCAACGTGGCGCGGGCGGAGCGGCTCGCGGTTCGTCCCTACACGCGCCTGGTGTCTGCGGAACGCCAAGGCGACCGGCTCACCTGCACGCTGGGCACCGCCGCCGGACCGATGACGGTGCATTGCAACCGGCTGGTAGTGGCGACCGGCTACTTCGATCATGCCAACATGCTCGACGTGCCAGGCGAGTCGCTGCCACATGTATCACATTGGTTCGACGAGCCACATCGCACGGCGGGCCTCGACGTCGTGATCATCGGTGGCAAGAACTCGGCGGTCGAGACGGCGCTGCAATGTTTCCGGGCGGGGGCACGCGTCACGCTGGTCTACCGGCGCGCCGAGTTCAAACCGAGTTTGAAGTATTGGTTGCGGCCCGATCTCGAGAATCGTATCGCGGCGGGTGAGATCACGGCGCATCTTGGCGCCGAGGTCGAGGCGATTACCCCTTCGTCGGTGCGCATTCGGACGGCCCGCGACGGGACCCTCGAGGTGCCCGCGGATCGGGTGTACGCCCTCACCGGGTACCACCCCGATTTCGCACTCCAGCGGGATCTCGGCATTGCGTTCGACGAGGCCGGTGACCGGCCGATGCTGAACCCTGACACGCTTGAGTCGAGCGTGCCGGGGATCTACCTGGCCGGGAGCGTCGGGGCGGGTCGATTCATCTCGGAAGTCTTCATCGAGAACGGGCGGTATGATGGCGAGAAGATTTTCGGGGACGCTGCGAGTCAGTCTTGGGCCGACGCGCGATACGCCGCGTCGCCACGGCCACGCGGGGAGTGACCCGAAACGGACGATTCTTGCGCGTTCCATTTTGCAGGGGTAACGTGGCTTAGCCCCGAACCTTCCCCACGGAGACACAATGCGCACCGGAATCCTGAGCGTTCTCGTTTTCGCCCTCGCCTGCTCCGGTGGGGGCACAGGTAGCACACCGCCACCCGAGGTGGCATCGATCCTGGTCACTCCCAGCACAGGGAGCTTGGTGGTCGACGCGACCAGTCAGCTCACGGCGACCCCGAAGACTGCGGGGGGCGCCACTGTCGCCGGCCAGACGATTGACTGGTCCAGCGCACCGCTGACGGTAGCGATTGTGTCGAGCAGCGGCCTCGTCACCGCCGTGTCGCCAGGCACTGCCACCATCAGCGCCCGGGTCGGGGGCATCACGGGGACCGCCTCCATCACGGTCACCTCGCCACCGCTCGTCGTGTCATCGATTCTCGTCTCCCCTAGCACAACGCCCATGCTGGTCGATGCGACCAGTCAACTCACCGCGACCCCACAGACTGCGAGTGGCGCCACTGTCCCAGGTCAGACGATCACTTGGACGAGCTTACCCACGGCGGTGGCGATTGTGTCCAACAGTGGCGTGGTCACGGCCGTGTCGCCGGGGACCGCCACCATCCGCGCCCAAATTGGCAGCATCACGGGGACAGCCACCGTTACCGTCACGCGGCCGCCGCTCGCGCCGTTCCTGAGCCGTCCGTTCGACGGCGACTTCCTGACCTCAAATCCGATGGATCACGACACCCCTCGGGAATTTGTTGACCCGTTCAACGGCAATCACATCGCGTTTTGGGGTGTGAATATCTCGGCGTTTGACACGCACTCTGGCTACGACTTCACGATGCCGATCGGGACTCCGCTGCGTGCGGCGGCTGGGGGTACCGTGGTGCTTGCACAGTCCAGTAACTTCTTCTGCCCGGTCCTCGGCAGAAACGTGGACCAGATCGGCGTCGTGATCGAGCACACCCGGCCAGGCGGCTATAAGGTCCAGACCTACTATGCGCACTTGAGTACACTGGCCGTCACAGCTGGCCAGGTGGTGGCAACTGGAGCACCGATCGGGTTGTCTGGGAACACCGGCTGCACCACTTCACCTCACCTGCACTTCCAAGTCGATCGGGTGAACGTCACGAACAATGGGCAGCTTACCCACGTCGATCCGTACGGTTGGACCGGAGCAGCGCAGGATCCATGGCAAGCGAATGCGAATGGGGCCGAGAGTGTCAATCTCTGGCTGCCAGGTCAGGCACCGAAGGTGTTGGTGGGCTACAACAAGATCACCACCCCGTTGAATGGTCCACAGTCCGGACCATCGCCCAAGGCAGTGGGGCTCACCACGATCGTCTACACCGGACCGAACGAGGCGACCGACCCCAACTCCGAATTTCTCGAGCTGGAAATTGACCCGGCGGTTCAACCCTCTGGCTCATTCGATCTGACGGGCTCCTACCTCCGCAACAATGCGGGGACCAGATACGACTTTCCAGCCGGCACAATTCTGCAACAGGGCCAGACACTCCGTCTCTACGTCGGCTCGGGTGTGAATTCGGCAAACACGCTCTACTGGGGGCGGCCGGCCGCGATTTTCACCAACACGGGTGAGTGCGTCCAGCTCCGGTTTCCTGGTGGCAGTTACTACCTCCTCGGCTACGTCGTCGGCTGCAACTGATTTACCGGCTCAGGCGGTCACCCGTGGGGGTGGTCGCCTGAGCGCTGCACGCACTCGGTGCAGCAGGATCAGCGACACGGCGGCGAGCCCGACCACCAATCCCCACCAGAGGCCAACCGGACCGAGCGAGGTCCGGTATGCCAGCCAGGTCGAGGTGGCTAGGCCAAGTACGCCGAAGCCGACCAGGTTGACCAGCATCGGGGTGTGGGTGTCACCAAGTCCCCGCAGGACTCCGACACACACGACCTGGATGCCGTCGAAGACCTGGAAGATTCCGGCGATCGGAAGCAGCACGGCCGCGAAGGCCACGACCTCCTCCGCATTGGTGTAAAGCCCTGCAATCCAGTGCGGCATCAGGAGGAACACGAGCGCGGTCATCCCCATGAAGCCGGCTCCAACTACGAGCGCCGCGCGAGTGCCCGCCCGCAATGCTGCCGGGTCGCCGCGGCCGACCGCCTGACCAATCAGGACTGAGGCCGCCATGCCGACGCCCATCGGAACCATGAACGTCAGCGACGCGAGGTTGAGTGCAATCTGGTGACCAGCGACCTGCACGGTACCGAACGTTCCCATCAACAGCCCGACGATTGAAAACGCGGCCATCTCGATCTCGACCTGCAAGGCGATTGGCACGCCGATCCGCAGCATCGTGACGAATGGTGCCGCCGTGAAGAGTGCCGGCCGGCGGGGGTGGAGCAGTGGCCAGAGCTCGCGACGTGCGAGCCCCATCAGCAGGGCGATCATGATGTAGCGGGCGATCATGGTGGCCGTGGCCGAGCCGGCCACGCCAAGGGGAGGGACGCCGAACCCACCGAAGATCAGCCACTGGTTCAGGCCGATGTTCGCGAGGTTCGCCACGAGGATCGTCCACAGCACCGGCTGCACCCGGTGCAGGACCTGCAAGGCTTGCCTGCCGACATTGAAGAGCAGGAACGGCAGGACGCCCGCGATCAGCACCCGGCAGTACGTTCCCGCGAGTGGAACGACGTCGGTCGGTTGCCGCACCAGCCGAAGGAATGGTTCGGCGAACCACATGACAAGCGAGAGCGGCACGGCGAGCGCGAGCGCCAGCACGACGCCACGCTGAACCCCGCTCGCCACGGCGTCGTGGTCGCCGGCGCCATGCGCCTGCGACAACAGCGGGTCGAGCGAGAGCAGGATCCCGACGCCGAACATCAGCACGACGATGCCAAAGAGGTTGCCGAGCGCGACCGCGGCGAGCGCCTGCGGCGAAAGGCGCCCGATCATGATGGTGTCCACGGCCCCCATCAACATCATGCCGACGTTGACGCCGACGATCGGGAGGGCCAGGCGGAGGAGGGGCCGGAATGCGCTCGGCAATGCGACCGACGCCGGCGGTGCGCCGGCGGTCACGCCCCGGTCGACTCGCCCTGGGTGGGCGGCTCCAGCATCCGCTCCGCAAAGGCCACCCGGTCATGCAACTCGGTCACCTCCGCTCGCAGCGCGTCGAGCTCATCGAAGATGGCGGCGGCAGTGCCCGGCGGGATCAGGCGATCGGTCTCGGGCTCCCAGTTGGCCACCAAGTTGCCTTCGGCATCGCGGAACGAGCCCGCGGCAATGAGGATGTTGTCATAGAGGTACCACATGCCGAGGCCCCCAAGCGTGCAGGCCTGCAGGATGCCGCTCTGGACCTTGCCAACGTAGAAGCGGTGCGCGCCGAAGATGCCGAGGAAGACGGCAAGCAACTGGGTGACCAATCTGGACTTTGGTGAAGCGAAGAGATCGTCGGTCATGCTCTGGTCTGGCTGGAGTGCGCCCGGCAGGAGTCGAACCTGCGACCGGCAGCTTAGAAGGCTGCTGCTCTATCCAGCTGAGCTACGGGCGCCGGGAGGAAGCCGAAATGTAGCCCCCTCCCCGGCCCCGGTCGCTACTTCCGGAGGGCGTCGCGAATCTCGCGAAGGAGGACGACGTCCTCAGGCGTTGCCGCCGGCGCTGGGGCCGGTGCCGGCTGCTCCCGCTTCATCCGGTTCATCACCTTGACCATCTGGAGGATCACGAAGGCGAGGATCAGGAAATTCAGGAAAATCGTGAGGAAATTGCCGTACGCAAACACCGGGACGCCGGCCTCCTTGACCGCCGCGAGGGTGTTCGCGGTGCCAGCCGGGACGTCCCCCAGCGCAACGAAGAAGTTGCTGAAGTCGATGCCGCCTACCGCTTTCCCGACCAACGGCATGATCAGATCGTTGACCGCGGAGTCCACAATCTTGCCGAACGCCCCGCCGATGATCACACCGACGGCGAGATCCATCACATTGCCCTTCAGGGCGAATTCCTT
>JBBQJU010000034.1:0-14510 GCA_038326215.1 Gemmatimonadales bacterium
ACCTCGGCCCGGGCCGAGGCCAGTGCGGCCCTGCCGGAGGAGAAGAGCGGGAGGTCCACCGCGAGGCCGACGAGCATCCCACTGAATCCGGCGGTCCGGCGGAAGCCCACTTGGGGGATCAGGTCAGGCACACGACGCGCCGAGGCCTGGTCGGCCAGCGCTTCGGCAAGCGTAAGGTGGGCCATGGCGCGCTGCTGATCGACAGGCGCCGCACCGGGCGCGGCGACAACGCAGCTCGTCGGCAGCGTGATGCGGAGCGGCGTCTCGGGCGCGAGGTCCAGGGCCACCGCGAGCCGGGCGTCGGCGGCGGCGAGGTCGGCGCGGCGCCGTGCCAACTGCGAGGCGACCATTACCGCTTCGGTGCGGACGCGCGCGGCCTCACCCACCGAGGTCCGCCCATCCGCGGCGCGGGCCGTGATGGCCGATGCGAAGCGATCGAGCGCGACAGATTCCGCCATCGCCTCGGCGAGCACCTGGTGCCCGAGATCGTGCGCCGCCATCTCGGCGAGCAATTGCGTCGTGAGGCCCGCCAGCATCACCGCCCCATCCGACTGGACTACACCGAGGTGGGCCGCGGCACCGCGCCGCGCCGCGCCGAGGTCACCGCCGAGTGGCAGCACCGTCTGCAGGGTGACTTGCCCTTCCGTCCCGGCGAGGCCGTCCTTGCCGATCACCTGGCGCTGCATGCCGAGATTTTCGGCCGACGCGGCGAGCTGGGGATTCCGGAGCCGGCCGGCATCGCGCCCGAACGCCTCGGCAGCGCGCGCTCGAGCGGCGACCGCGGCCGCGATCGGTGCGCGCTCCAGCGCTCGGGCCAGCGCCACCCCGGCGTCGAGGCGGGTGGTGTCTTGCAGCAGCAGGGGGATCAGCAGGAACACCATAGCGACTCCAGCAAAGGACCAGCGAGGGTTACCCGGCGGCCGCGGTGCGCAGGTCGTCGGGCACTTCGCTCCAGAGCAGCAGCCAGGCGTTGCCCAGGAAGAGCGCGCCCACGACATCGCTGGGATAGTGGACACCGAGGTAGACCCGCGAGAGCGCGATCATCGGAGGAAGGGTCACCGCCAGCATGAGCAGCGCCATCCGCACCGCGCGATGCCGCACCGACTTGGCGAGCAGGATCAGGCCGAAGCCGTAGATCACCGGCGCCAGCATCGCGTGGCCGCTGGGGTACGAATACCACCCGGCATCGGCCAGCCGTTCGATGATCCGGGGCCGCTCCCGATGGAACAGTGGCTTCGCCAACGCGTACACAGCTTCAGCGGAGAGCGCGGCGAAGGCATAGCGCTTGGCGCAGCGCGGCCGCCCCAGCCGCCAGAGCACCCAGGCCGCCAGCAATGCCAGCGGCACCTCGATCAGCCCATTGCCGATGAAGGTGAAGAACAGCATCACGTTGGTGAGCGCCGGGGTCCGGAGCGCGCCGAGCCAGCGCATCGCCGATTCGTCGTAGGGGGTGACCGCCCCGAGTACCACCAGCACCGAGAGCACCGCAAAGATGCCGAACAGGGCCAGGGTGGCAGGGGTGAGTGACCGGCGGGTGAGCACCTACCAAAGTAGCGCGGGAAGCCGCCGATGGGTCAATGGGCCGGGGAACCAAATCCGCTGCCCATCCGTTCTCGGGGAGGCGTTCGTGTAGGGTTGGACCACCGACTAACGAAGGATGACGCAATGCAGCAATGGTTGGCGACAATGCTGGTGGCTTGGGGCATGCTGTCCGGGCCAACGGCCGCCGTAGGGCAGGGACCGTTCGACCATGGTGCGTTCGATCGCCTCCTCCACGACCACGTGGTGGAGGGCATGGTCGACTATGACGCCTTTGCCACGTCCCTGGAGTTTTCCAAATACCTCGAGCAACTCGCCCGCTTTGATCCGGCGGTGCTGTCGCGGGATGAGCAAGTGGCGTTCTGGTTGAATGCCTACAACGCGTACACCATTCGGCTGATCACCAAACACCAGGAACGGGCGTCGATCCGGAACATCAACAAGAAGTTCGGCTTGTTCCGCGGGCTCGGGCCGTGGGCCGAATCGTTGGTGGTGGTCGGCGGGAAGCGGCATGACCTGGAGTCCGTGGAGCAGAAGATCATTCGTCCGACCTTTCGCGAGCCGCGGATCCACTTCGCGCTGGTCTGTGCGGCGATGGGGTGCCCACCGCTCCGCTCCGAGGCGTTCACCGGTGCCAAGCTGGAGCGGCAGTTGGAGGACCAGACTCGGCGCTTCCTGACTGCGTCGCCGACCAAGAATCGGGTGGAGGTGGGTACCAACACCGTCTGGGTCAGCGAAATCTTTCACTTCAATGACTACGTCAAGGATTTCGGGGGATCGGAGGCCGCTGTCATGCGGTTCATGGCGCGGTACCTCCCCTCAGGCCCGGAGCGCACCCTGCTGGAATCCGGCACGGCCACCCTCAAGTACAGTACCTACGACTGGACCCTCAACAGCCAGGCGCAGGCTCGCCGGTTGGCGGGCTCCGCCCGAGACGCCCGATGAATCGCCACTTGTCTCTGCTGTGCGCCAGCCTCGTACTCCTGCCCGCGTCTCGCGTGCAGGCGCAAACATCGGCCACTCTCACCGGGGTGGTCCGCAGTCAGCAGGGAGAACCGATCACGGGGGCACGTGCCCAGTTCTCGGCGGGCGGTACCGCGATGACCGACCAGCATGGTCGCTTTCGGATGAGCGTGCCGGCCAATAGCACCGGCACGCTCGACTTGCGCGCGATCGGCTACAGTCCAGCACAGCTCACCATGAGCGCACTACTCCCGGGCCAGGTGAGGGAAGTACCGGCCACACTGCGATCCCTCTACTTGCTCGACCCCCTCGCGGTCACGGCAACCCGCGAGCGTCCTCTCCTCGACACTCGCGATGGTGCGACGGGAGGCGCGGTCGAAGCGAAGGAAATCGCCGCGCTGCCGACGGACGCCCGGAATCCGATTGCCCTGCTCTACAACATCCCTGGTATCTCCCAAGCCACGTCGTACTTCGGTGATGCACCAACGCTCTCCTTCAACGGTGGCAACTCGCTCTACACGCAGTACACGCTTGACGGCCTCGACAATAATGAGGGCTTCCTCGGCGGTCAGCGCGTCGATCTCCCGCTGGGCGCGGTACGACGCATCGATGCGCTCGTGAACAGCTACGGCACCCGCTTCGGGCGCACTGCCTCCGGGATCGTCGACATCCAGACGATCGCGGGCCGCAATGACCGTCAGGGCAGCATCTTCGCCTACTGGCGTCCAGGCCGACCCTTGGACGCGCGCAATCGGGTGCCCTATGGTCGTGCTCCGGAGTCTATCGCGCGGCAGCAGGAAGGCTTTCAGCGGGTCCAGCTCGGCGGCACCCTGAGTGGGCCGATCGCGCGCGACCGAACCTTCGGCGCGGCATCGATCGAATACACAACGGAGAACGAAGACCGGATCGGATCGACCGCGCTGGCGCAGTTCCTCGGCACTGAAGCACGGAGCACCATCAAGGCATTCGGCCGCCTGGACCACTCCTGGAACGATCGGCAGCTGACGACCCTCCGCGTGACCATGAACTCCCTCAGCCGTGCAGGTGAGGGCAGTGGAGTCATCACACCCGAGGCGGACATCACCACCCGTCGCGTTGGAACGCTCGCTGCCCTGACCCACCGCAGCATCCTCGGTGATGGACGCACCAGCAACACGCTCAGTACCCAATTGGGCACCTTCCGCTGGTTCTTCCCGCCGACCACCTCCGACTTCTCCCGTCCACAAGTCACGGTGATCGGCCCGGACCGCGCGGTGCAGGCCGTGGTTGGTTCGAGCAATTTCGTCTTTGACGAAGCCGAGACGCAGTTGCAGCTGCGTGACGTCCTGGAGATGACTCGCGGCAATCACACGTTCCAGGTCGGGGTGGACGCACTCACCTCACGCTTCAAGCTCACCGCGGCGAGCACCAACCCCAACGGGTCGTACGTGGTATTCAACGACGGCAATATCCCAAGCACGGCTGGACGTTCGCTCTCCTTCACCGACATCCCGAACACGGTGCGCGTGGAGAGCTACACCGTCGACGCGGGTCAACAGCAGGTGGACCTGAGCCAGACACTCCTGGGAGCATTCGTCGCGGATGAATGGCGCGTGTCACCCTCGCTGTTGCTCCAGCTCGGCGTGCGCTGGGACTACGACGACATCACCAGCCGTGGGGCGAGTTCCCCCGACCTCAACAACATCCAGCCGCGCGCATCCTTCAACTGGTACCGGACTCCGCGCAGCGTGGTCCGTGGCGGCCTGGGCGTCTACACCGGAAAGCTCCCCTACGCGATCTATTCCGACGCGGTCCAGCTCGGACCCGACGGCAATGCGGTGGTGACCTTCCAAGGCAGCGATGCACCAGGCTACCTCCAAGGCCCCACCCCCGCCGTGCTCCAGCAGCGGCGAGACCAACTGCCGCCGCGCGAAGTCTTCCAGACCTTCGGCCTCGGGCTCGAGCAGCCGCGCAGCATTCAAGCGTCGCTCGGCTGGCAGCAGCAACTGGGCGAGTCGTGGGCCGTGACCACCGACGTGGTCTGGTCGGAGACACGCAACCTCCCGCGCAACGTGGACCTCAACGCGTCGCTGCTTCGGATTGGGCCGGGTGATGTCACCAATCAACCCTGTGCCAGTGCCTTCGAATGCCCCGCGGACCCCAGCCGTCCGGTGCTCCCGGTGGCAGGGAGCTACCGGCGGCTCTCCACGAGCGAGTCAGGCGGTCGAGCGCGCTACGTCGGGATCTATACCAGCGTTCGCCGCCGAGTCGGGCGACTCACGCTGGACGGCAACTGGGTCTGGTCCTGGTCCAAGAATGACACCGAGGACATCAACTTCACGGCCGCCGAGGCGAACTGCTTCTCGGAAGATCGGCGAGATGCTGTCACGGGCGCGGCGTGCAGCAGTTCAGAGTGGGCGTATGCCAACAACGATCGACGGCATCATGTCACGCTGCGTTCGGTCTTCGACGCGACCCCTGCGCTGCAGTTCGCGTTGATCGGCGACTACCAGACCGGACAGCCGATCAACCGCCTGGCGGGCCTCTCGACCATCGACGGGAACGCAACCTACGACCTCCTCGGCATTGGACCAGTGCGTGGAAACGCCTTCCTCGGCAATGGGCCGCGCTTCGCTGGCGTGCCCCGCAACGGCGAGCGGTTGCCTGGCTACCTCGACTTCCGTGCCAGCGCGCAGTACCGTTTGCCGGTCGCGAGTGGACCGGTGCTTCGCATCGATGGATTCAATCTCCTCAACCGGACGCAGTGGGCTGGCTTCCCGATCGGGCTGGGTGGCGCGGGAAGCCGCATTCAGTATGGTCAGCCAGGCGATCCGATTCGACTCTTTTCCCCGGGGCCGCCCCGGCAGTTCCAGCTCTCCCTCAATTACGAGTTCTGAGGATGTTCGACGCCACGTTGCGCCCCTTTCTCGTTCCGCTGCTGCGCCGACCGGCGCAGGCACTCGCGGGGCGTGGCGTCACGCCGAACCAGGTGTCCATCGCGGGGTTCGTCTTGGCCCTGATGGCCGCGGCCGCGGTTGCCTCGGGGCGACCGGTACTCGGCATGGGCGCGTGGATCCTCGGCCGATACGTCGACGGACTCGACGGTATGGTCGCTCGGCTCGGCGGCATGACCACAGGATTCGGAGGCTACCTCGACATCACGTTGGATATGGCCGCGTATTCGTTGATGGTCGTGGCCTTCGCGGTGATACATCCCGAGCACAGCCTCCTTTGGCTCTGTATTCTGCTGGGCTACGTCCTCTGCATCACTACCACCACGGCGCTTTCCTCGATCCTCGAGCAACGACGCGTCCAGATCCCCGGCAATGATCGCTCCCTGCAGTTCACGGCAGGGATCGCGGAGAGCGGGGAAACGACCGTCTTCTACCTGCTGCTCACCACCTTCCCTGCGAGCGTCACCTGGCTGGGATGGACGTGGGTGATGTTGCTGATGGCAACCGCCGTACAACGCACCGCCCTGGCGCGACGGCTCCTCGGTGGATAGCGATTCCTGGTGGCTCGACATCGCCGGATTCCTCGGCGTGATCGCGATCATGCTCGGGCTCGCGCGGCGTCGCGTCACGCGCCCCGAGGAGTTCATGGTGGCCGACCGGTCCCTTGGTGTGATCCCACTCGTGGCCACGTTGGTGATGACCGAGTTCAACACCGCGACATTGCTGGCATTTTCCGCCGCCGGCTACCGCACGGGACCGATGGCGCTCTCGCTACCGCTCGTGTTCCTGATCGGCCTGGCGTTCTACACGATCTCCGTGGCCCGTGCGTGGAAGCGATTCAATCGGCTCTCCGTCGCGGAACTCTTCGCCGAGCGCTTTTCCCCGGCGATGGGTCGCTTCGCGTCCACACTGCTGATCGTCGCGATGATCGGCTTCAGCGCGACCTACCTGAAATCATTGACGCTGCTGATGGCGCCGTGGACCGGTCCGGTGAATCCGTGGTTGGCGAGTGGCATTCTCGGCGGGATCACACTCTTCGTGGTATTGCGCGGCGGATTGCAGGCGATTGTGCGCACCGATCTCGCGGGCGCGGTGCTGACGGTCCTGCTTGTGGTCGGCCTCTACGTCATCGGGCAATCCCACGCGGCCGTCGTGGCACCTTTCCCGCTCGCGCAACAATCCGTGGCGCCCATTGCCCAGTGGTCTGATCCGCAGTTGCCGTTCCGCTTTGTGGTCACCCTCATCGTGCTGACCTGCTTCACCTATATCACCGCGCCCTGGTACGGCCAGAAGATCTTTGCCGCACGGAGTGAGCGGGTTGCCTTCCTCTCAGTCGGCATTGCTGCCATCGGCGTCTTTCTCCTTTACGGACTCATGGTGCTCTCCGCGGCCACGTACCGGGAGCAAGGTGGCGTGCTCGCGGACGCGCAGCTCGTTGTGCCGGCAATGGTGTCGGAGTGGCTTCCGATCGGCCTCAGGGGAGTTGGCTTTGGCGTGCTCTTTGTGGCCAGTCTGACGACGCTCTCAGGCGTTTGGAGCGCGATGACCACGATGTTGGCCGCGGACTTCGGGTGGAAGCGCGCCCAGACCATCAGCGGACTCCGCACGCTCACCATTGGGATCGCCGTGCTCTGCTGGTGTGGCGCGAATCTCGTGGTGGACAACATCCTCGACCGTCTGATCCTGGCCAATATCCCGGTCGCGGCCCTCGCCTTTGCGGTGCTGGCGGGGTTCCACTGGCCGCGCGCGACCACGGCCGGCGCGTGGGCGAGCATCGTCACCGGAGTCGTGTGGGGAACGGGCTGTTACCTGATTATCGGGGAAGCGGGCGGCTACACCTGGCCGTGGGCGATCTACGGGATGCCGCTGATCGTTGGCGTGGGTGTCGTGGTGTCACTCGTTGGGCCGCAGCCGTTGCCGCAACAGCAGCCACGCCAGGGCAGTGACCGCACCCAACGGTAGCCAGCTCCACGGTGGCAGGTGCCAGAGCTGTGTGCCGAAGACATTGAGGACGATGGTGAACGGCAGGATGCCAACTCCGGTGGTCCACAGGAACGTCCACCATGGGATCGGCGTCAACGCGGCGGCATAGTTGATCAGGTTGAAGGCAACCACCGGAATCAGCCGCGCAAGCAACATCGTCTTGCCACCATGGCGCAGCGACCACGCGACCAACTGGGCTTCACGTGGAGCCGACACGACGCGCCGGAGAAAGGGTCGGCCGAGCCACCGCGCCAGGCCGAAGGCCGCCGAGGCACCGAGCATTGCACCGATCCACGTAATCACCGATCCCCACAGCGGCCCGTAGACCATGCCGTTGGCGATCGCGAGCACTTCGGCGGGAAACGGCAGGACCGAATGCACGATCATCAGGCCGATCGACCCCACCGCGCCCCACATTCCCCACGAACGGATCAGTCCGGCGGCGTCTGCGACGTTCAATCCGAGCGGTGCGAGCAGCCGCCATCCGAGAATCGCTCCGCCGAAGAGGGCAAGCATGACGATCGTGCGACGGCGCGGCGTCATGGGATGCGGCAGCGCGGTACTCCCCACGCGGTAGCGTGCCATGAATCGCCGGTCAATCACCTGCTTCAGTTGCTGTGCCCAGCGCGCCTCGAGCGCCACCCCTCCCCAGGACAAGACGGCACGATCGCCGTCCACGGAAAGGAGCGAGAGAAAGCGTCCTTGTGGCCGGTAGCGTTGCGCCGCACCACGCGCTTCGCAGATGACTCGCAGATTGTGCGCCAGGACCGGACCCTGCCGCACCGCGTACACCCCAGCCTTGGGGGTGTTCGGATCGTCGCGCAGCGTGATGCAATCCCCCGCTCCCCAGACCGGGCTCCCATCGGTCGCGCGGAGGAACCGATCGACTTCGAAATAGCCGCGGGATGAGCGCGGCAGCGTGGCGTGCGCCATGAGCGATGGCGGGGCCGCACCGGCCAGCCAGACCGTCAGGGCGGACGGGATGCGCTCGTCGTTCACGAGGACGACGTGGTCGGCGGCGACAGACCGCACCGCGTGACCGGTCCGAACCGCCACTCCGCTTCGGGTGCAGGCTCGGTGGGCGAGTCGCTGCGCGCGCAGCGGGTACCCCGGGAGCAGCACATCGTCGCCGTGCACCAGGGTGATCCGCGCCGCACCGTTCCCCCGCACTGCAAGCGCGAGCGCCACCTCCACGCCGCCGGCGCCACCGCCCACGACCACGCACTCCACCGCGCGGCCCCGCGCGCGCAGCAGCGCATCGAATCGTTGTCCGAGGAGCTCGACATTCTCGAGAGGGCGAAGCGGGAGCGCATGCACGTCGACACCGGGAACATCCCAGCCGGCCGGTGCCGAGCCGACATCAAGTGAACAGGCGTCAAACGAGATCCGCCGCCCAGCAACCTCGGCGATCCGGGCCGGACCATCGACCACCTGCACCGCAGCATCGATGTACGTCGCCCCCGCCTGGCCAGCGAGTGCGGCCAGGTCACAACGCATCTCAGCGGCCTGGTAGTGTCCCGCCAGATACCCCGGCACCATGCCCGTGTACGCGGCGAAGCGCCCGGGGGAGATCAACAGCACCTCGGTGTCCAGAATCTGTTGCCGTGCGATCCGGCGCAGGACTTCGACGTGCGCGTGACCACCACCGATCAGGAGAAGGCGCTTCACAGTGCTGTTCAGGTGATCCGACGGAAGGCGCGAAGCCAGAGGGAGAGGACAGTGCGGACGGTGGGGGTCAGCTTGCCACGCCGCCACTGATCCGCAGCCTTGCGATAGGCCTCGGCGCGGGTCGGATACGGATGAATGGTCTTGCCGAGCGCGCCGAGTCGCATCCCGTTGGTGACCGCAACAGCAGCTTCACCGATCAGATCTCCCGCGTGGGAATCGACGATGGTGACGCCGAGGATGTGATCACTCCCCTGGCGCAGGTGCACACGCAGGAAGCCTTCCGTCTCGCCGTCGAGGATCGCCCGGTCCACGTCGTGCAGCGGCACCGTCACCGTGTCGAGTGGCACGCCATCACGCGCGGCATCCTCCACGGTGATGCCGACGTGGGCCACTTCCGGGCTGGTGTAGGTAGCCCACGGGATGACCAATGTGCTATTGCGGCCCCGTCCGAAGAAGAGCGCATTCGCAATGACCAACCGTGCTTGGAAGTCGGCAGAATGCGTAAACTGCAACCGGGAGCAGACGTCACCGACGGCAAAGATGCGACGATTGGCGGTGCGCAATCGATCGTTGACCACCACTCCGAATGTGTCGTGTCCGACACCCGCCACGTCGAGCCCGACATCTTCCACGTTCGGCTTCCGTCCGGCGGCCACCAGCAGCGCATCTCCAGTGACCGTGTGACGGACGCCATTGACCATGTAGGTGATGGTGGTCTCGTCCCCCCTCCGCTCGACCTGCGCAATCGCACTGTCGAGCACGATGGTCACCCCGTCCTGAACCATCGCCTCGTGGACCACCTTCGCGGCGTCCGCATCATCACGCGCAAGAATGCGTGGCGCGCGGTCAAGCAGCGTCACGGTGCTGCCGAAGCGGGCGAACGACTGCGCCATTTCACAGCCGATCGGTCCGGCCCCCATCACGAGGAGGCGGCGTGGCAACGTGGTCAGCGAAAAGATCGTCTCGTTCGTGAGGTAGCCAGCATCGGCCAGGCCGGGCACCGGTGGAGCGGAGGCCCTGGCGCCCGTCGCGATGACCGCACGATGGAAGCGCAGGGTCTGCCCATCCACCTCAACCTGATCTCGACCGGTGAATCGGCCCCGCCCGAGAAAGACATCCACCCCGAGCCCGGTGAAGCGGGGCGCGCTGTCCACCCTGCTGATATCCGCACGGAGGCGGCGCATCCGCTCCATCGCGACACCGAAGTCTCCGCTCCCCGCAGCGCTCGGCCCGCCAAATGCTCTGGCATGTTCCGCCGCGTGCCAGGCGCGTGCGGCGGCAATCACTCCCTTGGAGGGAACGCATCCCACGTTCAGACAGTCACCGCCCATCCGGTGACCTTCGATGAGGGCCACCGTCGCGCCGAGTCCTGCCGCGCCCGCCGCGGTGACCAATCCACCGGTGCCGGCACCGACCACCACGAGATCGTAGCGTGCCCGGGGAACGGGATTCACCCAGTCCGCGGGATGCACGTTGGCGATCAATCGTTCATCATCGGTCACGGCAGGACTCCTGCGGTGGTGGCGGCGAGTGCCCGGCGCGCGGTGCGCGTGACGAAGGCGGTCACGGCGATGGTGGCGATCAATCCCACCACAAGGAGGACGTAGTACGCGGTATCACGGGGAGGAGCCGCGCCCCCAGCGAGCACAGCGACATTGCCCACCACATGACCGTAGTAAACATAGAGCACGGTGCCCGGCAGCATGCCGATCGAGGCGACCAGGTAATCACGGAAGGTGACGCGTGTGACGCCGAGCACATAGTTCAGCATATTGAACGGGAAGACCGGTGAGAGCCGAAGGAGGAGCACGATCCGACGTCCCTCCCGTCCGAGCGCCGTATCGAGCGCCGTGAAGCGCGGCGACGTTGCGAGGTGCCGCTCCACCGTTGCTCGCGCGAGATGCCGTGCGACGAGGAAGGCAGCCGAGGCGCCGAGCGTGGCGCCGACGAAGACATAGAGGGTTCCGTACACGATGCCGAAGATGGCCCCAGCGGCCAGCGTCAGGAGGCTTCCCGGAACAAAAGCCACCGTCGCCACGACGTAGGCGAGAATGAACGCCACCGGCGCCCACGCCCCCAGTGCCTTGACGTGCTCGGCGAGGTCCGGCACCAGATCGCCGAGTTGCCGGCCACCGAGCACCAATGCCATCAGGACTCCCGCCGCAAGGAGCAGCCGGAGCGCAGCGCGCCGCCAATGCGAAGTCGTCGAGGAGTCCATGGTCCGATCCAGCGTGCTGGGGAAAGGCCGCCCACCGTGCGCAGGGGACCCGTGACGTATTCCGCCTAAACTCCCAGCGACGCACATTGGTTCCCCCGTAGCCAGCGCCCCCGCAGATTGCATTGCGCCCAAGCCGGGCTGGCGCTCGTGGGGCAACACTGGCGGATCGGCTCGGCCGTGCGGGTCGTTCGGATCGCCGGCGGGAATGGGAGCGGGAGCTCATGGACGCAATGGGTGCCACTCACTCCGGGCATCACGTTGCGCTGGTCGCGAGTGGGCGACGGTCAGGCGAGTGGTTCCAGCCGATGTGCCTTGCGACCGCCTCGCACGAGGGCGCCCGCCCCGAGACTGCTCTCAATCATCACGGTGGCCATGGCGGCGCAGCGCTGCACCAGTCCTGCGGCCCCCTCATGGAGGGCCGTCGACTGCTGTACCGCGCGCTGATTGTTCTCCATGTCCTCCGCGCTCCATCCCCGGGAGTGCGCAATGTACGGAAACTGCGGAAACTGAATGCCAAGCTCGGCGAAAAAGCCAAGCATCTGTCCGGCCACGGCCTGCACGTTGTCCTGCCCGCCGGTGATGATGAAGCCCGCCACCTTGTTCCGTAGCAGGTGCTTGTTGGCGATCGTCTCCTGATTCTGAATGCAGTTCATCCGCTCGACCATCTTGGCGTAGAGACTGCTGGGTGCCCCCCACCGAATGGATGTTGCGACGATGATCACGTCCGCCCAGTGGACGACGCCTTCATAGACCTGTTCCATCTGATCGGCCGGATCCATCTGCGTGATCGAGCACGGCCAGGTACAGGCCTGCGCGGACTTCGAGTAGAAGCCTTCGCATTGCCGGAAGGCAAGATCGCGCAGTCGGATGATTCGCGTGTCGCACCCTGACGTCTCGATACTGCTGGCCACGGCGTGGTCGAGGAGGTCCTCTGACGTGCTGTATCGCGGGTGGTCCGCGGTCATCGCCGTGGTGGAAATTCCCAGCACGCGAATGGGGCCCGGCGCACGCTCTGGCGTGCGCGCCAACGGATGGAGCTCGTGTGGAGCGCGACCTCGCTTGGTCCGGGCCACTGCATTCACCAGTACTCGTCCGGCCTCGATCCGGACATCGTGCGCCGGCACCCGATCCTCCTCGTAGCCAGGTTCGCCCTCGCCGGTTTGACGATGGAACTTCCAGTAGTGCCAGGGGCAGACGATGTAGTCGCCATCGAGGGTGCCTTGCCCGAGTGGTCCGCCGACGTGGTTGCAGACGCCCGAGATCGCCGTGAATTCCCCATCTTTGCAGATCAAGGCGACCTTGGTTGTACCGAGGAGCAGCGGCTGCACCGCGGTGCGATTCAACGCATCCACCGAGCCAACGTCGACCCATGTGTCAGTGCTCACGTGTCACTCCGTGAGAGTGGTCGGCTGAGGAGCGGCGGTTGATCAGGGTCACTCGATGATCGATGCACGGACCGCCGCCACCAACTCATCGATATCGTCCGGCTGCGTCGCCCAGCTCGCCATCAGGCGGACCTCGCCGGTGGTCTCGTTCCAGACGTAGAAGTGGAACCGCTCCTGCAGCGCCGCCGTGACGGCCGGCGGCAGCAGGGCGAAGACCGCATTCGCCTCGACCGGTTGGGTGAGGGTGACCCCCGCGATGCCCCGGAGCCCTGCTTCGAGCCGCTTCGCCATCGCATTCGCGTGCCGGGCGTTCGCCAGCCAGAGATCCCCCTCGGCGAGCGCCAGAAACTGCGCCGACTGAAAGCGCATCTTCGAGGCGAGCTGCGCCGACTGCTTCCGCAGGAACGGCATCTCGGCAGCAAGCGCCGGATCAAAGACCAGCACCGCCTCCGCGTTGATGCCGCCGTTCTTGGTGGCCCCGAAGGAGAGGACGTCGACCCCGGCGTCCCGCGTGAAGGCGCGCAATGACACCCCGAGCGTGGCGGCGGCGTTGGCGATCCGGGCGCCATCCATGTGGACCAGCAGATTGAGTTCGCGGGCGACGGCGCAGATTTCGGTGAGCGCGTCAGTTCCATAGCAGGTGCCGTACTCAGTGGACTGCGTCAGCGAAACCACGTGCGGCTGCACCCAATGTTCATTACCGATCCCCTTCACCGCCGCCCGGATTTGCGCCGCGGTGAGCCTGGCATCGGTGGTCGGCAACGGCACCAATTTGCAGCCCGTCAACAACTCTGGTGCGCCACACTCATCGACCTGAATGTGGGAGTAGGGCGTGCAGAGCACCGAGTGGTACGGCCGCGTCATCGCGCGAAGTGCTGTCACATTGGCGCCGGTCCCATTCCAGACCAGAAAGGTCTCGGTGTCTCCACCGAATTCATCCCGGAACCACTCCTTGGCCCGCGCCGTCCAAGGATCTGCGCCGTAGGCGTGCGCCGGACCATGGTTGGCGGCCGCCATCGCCTCCAGCACCGCGGGATGTGCGGGCGCGGTGTTGTCGCTGGCAAACTCCCGGGGCAGGCTCATTCCGGCGGTCCTTCATTGACGATCTGCGAGACGTTGTCTTCCCAGAGCGCCATGATATTGCCATCCGGATCGGCAACCATCGCCATCAACCCGAACCCCTGTTGCGCAGGCTCCGCGATGAAGCGCACTCCCTCCGCTTGGAGCCGATTGGCGAGCTCGAGCAGATCCTTCACTTCAAAGGTCAGTCCAGTGTGCCGCCCGACCATCGCCTTGGCATCGGGGTGTTGCGCCGGATGGACACCGACATGCGGACGATCCTCGAGCAACTCGAAACCAAACGACCCCTGCTTCCCCACGGGGAGTTCAAGCTGCCGATTGTAGAAGTGCAACGCCTTGTCGAGGTCGGTGACGAAGATCGCGATCGAATGGAGAGAAACAGTCATCTGCCAGATTCCTCAGGGCGCGCCATGGCGTGCCGTACGTTGCGACGCATCCGGTCGAGTCCGGGGCGTGCGATGGGGGTGTCGGCGTAGCGCCGGTGGAACTCATCGTGGTCCAACGTATCAAACGCCGACGGATTCGTCCGATCAGGATCGGGGCGGCGCCGGAACTCCGCAATCGTGGTCGGCTCCGCGAACTTCACGTTCCACGGACAGGCCTCGTTGCAAATATCGCAGCCGAAGGCCCATTCCGCCCACTTTCCGTCGAGTTCCGGCGGTGGATCGGGCTTGTACTCAATCGTGACGTAGGAGAGACACTTTGTCGCGTCGAGGAGCCGCGGTGCCACAAAGGCATCCG
>JBBQJU010000035.1:0-14424 GCA_038326215.1 Gemmatimonadales bacterium
CTCACCACGAAGCCGTCGAAGCCCCACTCCTCGCGGAGGATGGTGCGCAGCAAGAGCGCATTGGCTGTGGCCGGTACGCCGTTGAGGTCGGAGAACGACGTCATCACCGTGGCCGCGCCGGCTTCGAGCGCTGCGCGGAACGGCGGCAGGTGCACATTGCGCAGCTCGCCCTCGGGGATGTTGGTCGTGTTGTAATCCCGACCGCTCTCGGAGGCGCCGTAGCCGGCAAAGTGCTTGACGCAGGCGGCGATGCGGCCGGGTTCGGTCAGGTCGTTGCCCTGGAAGCCGCGGACCATCGCTGCGCCCAGCACGGAGGCCAGATGCGGATCCTCGCCGAGGCATTCGGCGACGCGGCCCCAGCGCGGGTCACGGCCGATGTCGAGCATCGGCGCAAAGGTCCAGTTGACGCCGGTCGCGGCCGCCTCGAGTGCGGCGACCTGCGCGCCGTGTTCGACGAGCGCCGGATGCCAGGTGGCGGCCTGCCCCAGCGGAATCGGGAAGACCGTCTTGAAGCCATGAATGACATCGCGCCCGATGAGGAGCGGGATGCCGAGGCGGCTCTCGGCGCGGGCGATGCGCTGGAGCTCGCGATTGGTGTCGGGATCGACCTCGTTCAGCACCGCCCCGATGCGACCCGAGCGGACCGACTCGGCGAGGTCGTGGGAGACGTGCCCGCCGGCGCCCTGGATGAGCGCCAGCTGGCCAATCTTTTCCTCGAGCGTCATCTGCTGGAGCAGATCGGCGACCCGCGGACTGATGTCCTCGTGCATCGTCGGCGCCGTGGTAGCCGCCAGGGTCACCAGGCCACCGTCATGTACGTGCGGATCTCCCACTCGCTGCCGTTGCCGAACGGGGCCCCGATGTCGCAGGTGGACGGGCCGTTCTCGTTCGGGATCGTGGCCGGGCAGTAGCGCGGCGAGTTGCGGTCGAGCGAGCGCCAGGTGGCGCGCATCCCGATGCGCGACGCCGGCACCTCCCACCACGTCGGCCGGCCGAGCGAATACGAGAGATCACCCATCACCTGCGTGGGGAAGGTCAGGTTGAAGTCTCGGTGGTAGTCGTACGGACCCCAGTCGTTGACCTTCACGGACGCGATCAGCTTCATCTGCCCGGTGACGGCACGCAGGTCGCCGCCATAGCGGGAAATCTTGCGCTGGTTGTCGCCGTTCGGCTCCGCGGTGCCGCCGAAGAGATTCAGGATCATGCGGAGGTCCTGGCTCGGCTGCGTCACGATGCGCGTGCGCGCCTCCCAGAGGTCGCGCGCCGGTGTTGCCCGCGGAAAGCGGAAGGCGGTACGGCCGTCGCCGAGGAAGCCGATGGCGGCGTCCTGCGAGGTCGCGTAGTGGCGGAAGACAAAGCCGGCGCTGACGGCCAGCTTGGCGTCCTCGCGCATGTCGTTGTCCCACGCATACATGTAGGTGCCCGGCGTCGGGTCATAGGTGACCAGCATCTCGCCAGCGACCGTCTCGCGGTTGCCGCGCACGGCGAACGGATCGTCGAGCACGTTGCGGAGCCGTCCCGGGGATGGCGCCTCGAACGGCATCGGGCCGATGATCGGCTTCTGGTAGAGGAAGTTGGGCGCGATCTGCCACGAGCCGCTGGTGTAGGTGAGGCCGGTGACGGCGTTCCACTGGTTCCCGCGACCACTGTCCTTGAGGCTCCAGCCGGTGAAGGTCATCGTCGACGTCGGGCCGCCATCGGCGACCAGGCCCATCGCGGCGCCCTGCACGTAGTAGTTCCAGTGGCCGCGCGACAACGAGACCTTGGCCTTGCCGCCGAAGGCGTCGGAGCCACGGATGCTGTCCTGCACCACGCGGTAGCTGCCCGGTGCACCCTCGGTGGCCTGGAAGATCCGTCCGGCGAGGTTGGAGCCGGACCAGATGCCGCCGAGGTCGATGTTGATGTTGCGGTAGGTCGTGGCGGCGTGCAGCGTCGCCTTGCGGGTCACCGGCGTCGGAATCGCGAACGACGACGTCAGCGAGCCGAGGCGGGCGATGTCTTCCTGGTACATGCCGCTCACCTTGAAGCTGCCAAGGGTGCGGGTGTACTTGGCAATCACCGCCGGGTTGGCGCCCCACCAGAGCTCAGGGCCGAAGGCGACCTTGAGCCCGGCAAGGGCACGCTTGCCGGTGAACTCGACGCCGAGGGGAGCATCGGCGTTATAGGTATCGATCGCCTGGCCATAGTTGGCCTCACGATAGAGCCCGAAGAAGTCGCCCTCGTAGCCCCAGTGATAGTGACCGGTGCGGTAGAAGCCGTCGAGGCGGAAGTCCTTGTCGTCCCAGGTCAGCGAGGCGCCGTAGACCTTCACGCGGTCGAGACCATTGAGCGTGGCGCTTCCGCCCGCCGAGTCCACCGAGCGGGGCCGGCCCCGGGCCTCGTAGAAGAGCTGGTCAATCGGGTTGACCGGGACGTTGCCGAGGACGTTCAGCGACATGGTGCCGACGACGTTGTTCGACGGACGTACCTGCAGCGAGGCGTAGTACGACTGCATATGATCGAAGCCGCGGAAGCCAGGCAGCGACGTGGTGCTCCGGGCATCGTCCGCCGGCGTGCTGATCAGGGAGCCACCGGTCGAGTAGGTGGACAGCTCCATCCGCATCCCGCTGAGGCGCACCTTCTGGCTCTCGTCGGCCGAGGCGAGGGCCGCATCCCCGCGCGCACGCAGGACCATGTCATCGGGCGAGATCGCCGCGAAGTGTGACTTGATGGTGGCGAGCGTCGTGGTCGAGCCGTACGGGGCCAGCGTGTAGGCACTCTGCAGGGCATAGTAGGCGGCGCGGGGGAAGAGCTCGAACTGTCCCCGTGAGTCGGCCGGTCCCTTGGCCATGATACCCCACCACTCCTCGTGCATGTTGTTCTCGCCGGGCACGTAATCCTCGGCGTAGGCGGCGTTGGGCCACGAGGCGTTGCTGTCGTGGAAATCGAGTCCCGTCTCCTGCCCGGTCTTCCACCAACCGTCGCTCCACTGGAAGGTGAGCCCGCCGATGGCGTTGCCGCTGAGTCCCTTGCCGGCCGAGTGCTCGTAGATCTCCTGCCACTGCGCCAGCAGGTATGATGCCTGGGTGCGCTGGTCTTCGCGGCGCGCCGTGGCGCTGAAGGCGTCGGCCCCGAACTCGGTGAAGAGCACCGGGATGTTCATCTTGGCCTTGACCACGTCGAAGACGTCGCGGAAGGAGCGGCCGCGATAGACGTTGGCGCCAAAGACGTCGAGCCCCTTCGCTTCCTGGGCGATGATGTCGATGTACTGCAGGTCGCCGTTGGCCAGTGCGACCGGGCGGCTCCGGTCCACCGCCTTGATCGCGGCGGTGGCCTCGCCGACGAGTGAATAGAGGAAGCGGGCCTTGGCGGCGTCGCGCTCACCGACCGGGAGTGCCTCGGTCGCGGCTGACTTCCAGGTGAGGCCGTAGTTGTTCTCGTTGCCCAGCAGCCACATCAGCACGCCCGGCGTGCCCTTGAACTCCGTGACCAGCGCCGTGACCTCGGCGAGGAGCGCCGAGCGGACGCGCGGATCAGAGTAGTCGGTGTTGGCGTTGTAGACGCCGCCGACGGTGGCGCCATAGCGTCCCAAGGGGTGGTTGAGCACCGTGAAGATGCCGTGCTGCTCATACATATAGCGGACCCAGCGCGGCGGGATCCCGACGTACTGGCGGACGGTGTTGACCCCCATCGCCTTGAGGAGCCCCATCTCGCGGTCGAGTGCCGTCTTGATGACTGCGTCGGGCTGACGCCAGAGCGAGTAGGCGTAGTTCTCCCCGATCGGGACGTAGTCCCAGTTCATGCCGAGGACCATGAAGTCGCGGCCATCCACCTGCACACGGGAGCCGGAGGCGTCCGCCACGATGCGGACGCTGGGGCCTTGGGCTGTGGCGATCGGGGCGAGGCCAAGCGACAGAACGGTGGCCAAGGCGAATGGCCGGCTTCCGAGGGCGCGGAGCAGGCGTACGGGACCGAGACTCATGCGAGCCTCCTCAAAGGGGAGCGGTGGGAAGACAGGCAGGGCAACGGGGGGAGCCGACTTTGTTCGGTTATAGAACAAAGTGCGGCCGGGTACCGGGGATGTCAAGGTCGGGAGGGCCTCGCCGGCTCGGGGCGATGCTTCGCTACCTTACGGGATCCCCTTCCCATACCAGGAGACGCCATGACCCGTCGCGCCTCGATCCTTGCGGTCGTTTTGATGGCCTGCGCCTCGCCGGCGGAGGTGCCGGATGGCGCACTGGTTCCCGACCATCACGCCTATCTCTGGGCTGGTGGCATGGACTCGACGGTCGCCGATGTCTTGCTGGTCCTGGACATGGACTCGGCGTCGACGACCTACGGGCAGGTTGTGGGCAGCGTCGAGACGGGCACGAAGGGCGGGATGCCGCATCACATCGAGCGTCGCGTGAGTGCCGATGGGCGGCTCCTCGCGAACAGTTGGAAGGCCAATACCAGCTGGCTCTTCGACGTGACGTCGCCGCGGGCCCCGACGGTGCACGCCTCGCTGCAGACGGCCGGCGGCATCATCGGCTGGGCCCATGATTTCGGCCGGCTTCCAAACGGCAACGTGCTGGTCGCCTTCAACGGCGGTCCCGGGGCGTATGTCGGCGCGGGTGGGCTCGCCGAGCTTGATCGTGATGGGGCGGTGTTGCAGTCGGCGCTTTCCAAGAGTCCGGATGCCGGTGATACGGCGATGACGCCGTACGCGGTACGCGCTGTTCCCGGCCGCGACCGTGCCGTGGTCGGCCTCGGCGAAATGGGGATGGGGCCGACGTACAAGTTCCACAACACCAGCGCGTTGCAGCTCTGGTCCACCCAACCGCTCGCGCCGCTCGCGCTCATTCCCCTCCCAGACAATGGGGTCGATAGCGGGCACGTGGCCACGTCGACCGTCGCGGTGACCGCCAACGGTGCCATGTTCGCGAACACCTTTTTCTGCGGCCTCTTCCGGGTGAATGGCCTCGAGGGCGACACCCCCACGGCAACGCGCGTCTTCACCTTCCCGGGTGGCCATACCGACCACGATCTCTGCGCTGTCGCCACCACGGTCGGCAACTACTGGATCCAGGCCGTCGCGGCGCTGCCCGGGGTGATGGTGCTCGACATGAGTGACCCGGCCTCCCCACGCGAGGTCTCGCGGCTGGTGGTCGATAGCGCGCGCTTCGCCGAACCGCATTGGGTCTCGATCAATCGCGCCGGCACCCGCCTCGCCATCACCGGCCATGGCTGGGTCCTGATGGCGCGCTTCGACCCGGCGACCGGGGGGATCGGGATCGACTCCACCTTCCGCGACGCCGGGAGCGCCCTACCGGGGCGGACCTTTACGGCGGCCGGTGGCGCGATGCTGATGCCGCACGGGGTGGCGTGGGGGCCATAAGCGGCGAACGGCGAACAGCGAACGGCGCCCACCGTTCTGATCCGCCGCCCAGCTTGGATCGGGGGGGCCGTCAGAGGAGGATCGCCTCGCGCGCAGCGCGAGTCGCGAGCCGACGGTTGACGGCTTCCCCCCGACCGAGCCATTGGCGGCGGGGATATGAAGCCGAGAAATCATTGCGAGAAATTAATTGAACGATTAATGTACCCCAATGACCGCCCCCGATCCCAGTCCGGCCTCCCGCGACGCCATTCTCGATGCCGCCACCGATCTCTTTGCGCGCCAAGGACTTGAAGCAACATCCATCAAACAGATCGGGGCCGCCGCCGGCGTAAACCCCGCCCTCCTCTACTACTACTTCGCCGACAAAGTCGCCCTCTACCACGCCGTCATCGAACGGATGGTCGCTACGCTGCCGGCTTCCCTCGCCGACGTCGCCCAGCGTGCGGAGAGCCCCGCGTCGGGGATCGCCGCCATCATCCGGCGGCAGGCCGAACTCTTCCTGGCGCAGCCGCTGCTGCCGCGCCTGATTGCTCGCGAGCTGGCCGATCACGAGGCGCGGCATGCCACGCCGCTCCTCCGCGAGCAGACGCATCGACTCTTTGCCGGGATCGCAGCCCTCATTCGCACCGGCCAGGAGCGCGGCGAATTCCGCACCGACCTGATCGCCGAGCACATCGCCGTCTCGTTGCTGTCGCAGGTCAATTGGTTCTGCATGGCTGGGCCGGTCCTCGAGATGATCGTTGATCGCCCCGGCGCCACCCGCGACCCAGAATCTGTCCGCCGCTTTGCCGATCACGTGGTCCGTTTCTCGATGGCGGGCCTCGAACCTCCGCACCCCGTGAGCCGCTCATGATCCGCCACGTTGCCCGCATCCCCCTCTGCCTGCTCGCGCTCGCCGCCTGTCGCGGCACCACCGACGATGGACTGACGGCACGCGGCACGGTCGAAGTGCGCGAGGTGGATGTTGCACCGATCGCCGCGGGCCGACTCGTGACGCTGCGCGTGGACGAGGGCGCCACCGTCCAGGCCGGTGATACGCTCGCCATTCTTTCGGCACCGACACTGAGCGCCGATGCCCAGTCCGCGACCGCGCGCGTCGCCTCGGCGCGTGCCACACTGCGCGACCTCGAGGCCGGCACCGACCCGCAAGAAATCGCTAAGGCGGCGGCCGACCTCGCGGCGAAACAGGCCGATGCGATGCGGCTGGCGCACGATCGGGATCGCCTCAAGGCCTTGGCCGATGCCGGGGCGATCGCGCCGCGCGAGGCTGAGGCCGCCGCGACGGCAGCAGAGGTCGCGACGGCGGCGGTGACGTCGGCGCGCGAGATGCTCTCGCTCCGGAAGGCGGGAACGCGCAGCAACCGGATTGCCGCAGCGCGCGCCGATGTCGCACAGGCGGAGGGCGTGTTGGCCGCGCGGTTGGCGGCGAATGCGGATTTTGTGCTGCTCGCACCAATTGGCGGCGTGGTCCTGAATCGGCTGGCGGAACCCGGTGATCTGGTCCCGGTGGGCGGGCCGGTGCTGCGGATCGGGGCGATGGCATCGCCTTGGGTGCGGATATTTGTCCCCGCCTCCGTTCTGCCGGCCCTTGCGGTGGGCGACTCCGTGGTGATCTACCCTCCCGGGGTGGGGGGGGTGGTGGCCGGAAAGGAGGACCCCAAGGCCGAACCGCCGGCCCCAGACGATCCGCACCGCCCCGGGCATGGTCGCATCGTGGCCATCAATCCGCGGGCCGAGTACGTCACCCGGACGGCGCTCACCGAACATGAGCGCGCCGATCTCCTCTTCGGCGTGAAGGTCGACATCGCCGATACCGCGAGTCGATTCAAGCCGGGGATGCCCGTCACGGTTACGCTGCGGCCGCATCGGCCCGCGCCATGACCGCCGCCATTCAGACTCGCGCGCTGCACAAACGCTTCGGGGATCTCGTCGCCGTCGATTCGCTCGATCTCGAGGTCGCCCGTGGCGAAGTCTTCGGCATGCTGGGCCCGAATGGCAGCGGCAAGACCACGACCATCCGGATGCTGTGCGGGTTGATGCCGCCAACCTCCGGCGAGATCACCGTGGTCGGCATCGATGCCGTGAAGGAGCCGGAGGCGGTGCGCCGGCGGATCGGCTACATGTCGCAACGCTTCGGCCTCTACGACGACCTCACCGTCGCCGAGAACTTCAACTTCTATGCTGGCCTCTACGGGTTGCACGGCAAGGTCAAGGAGGCGCGCGCCGATGAACTCTTCACCACCCTCGGCCTCACGCCGCGGCGGAAGCAACTCGCCGGCACGCTCTCGGGTGGGTGGAAGCAGAAGCTCGCGCTCGCCTGCGCCACCGCCCACAAGCCGGACCTCGTCTTCCTCGACGAGCCGACGGCCGGCGTCGACCCGGCCGCCCGCAAGCGCTTCTGGGAACTGATCCGCGAGTTCGCCAATGGTGGCATGACGATCCTCGTCACGACCCACTACATGGACGAGGCGACGCGCTGTGATCGACTCGCCTTTCTCTCGCGCGGTCACCTCATCGGGCTGGGGACGCCCGACGAGATCACGGCACAGTTCAACCAGCCCACGGTCGAGGATGTCTTCATCGCGCTCCAGGCGAAGGACGAGGGGTTGGCCGCGTGAGTGGCCTGGTGGCGTGGGTTCGCGGGCTCACGGTCTGGCCGATGCTGGTCAAGGAATTCATCCAGCTCCGACGCGACCGCCCGACGATCGCCTTGATGGTCGGTGTACCGGCAATTCAGCTGATGCTCTTCGGCTTCGCAATCCAGACCGAGGTGCGCAACCTGCCGACGGCGGTGTACGACGAGGCGAAGAGCAGTGATTCGCGGGCGTTGGTCCAGACGATCCTCAACACCGGCAACTTCCGCTTCTATGCCGACGCGACCAGTCGAGAGGAAGTCACGGCCTGGATCGAATCGGGGACGGTCGCCGCGGCGATCGTCATCCCGCCGGACTTCACCCGCGACCTTGCGCGCCACCACACCGCCAAGGTGCAGGTGATCGTCGATGCGGCCGATCCGCTCGCGTCGCAGGCGGCGATGAGTGGGGCCGCGCTTGGCGGACAGCAGCGGGCGCTCGATATCGTCACGGCGCGCGGTGGCGGCGGCGTGCCGCTCCAGATCGTCGTGCGCCCGCTCTACAACCCGACGCTCCGGAGTGCGACCTACATCGTGCCGGGCATCATCGGTGTGCTGCTCTCGATGACGCTGGTGATCATCATGGGGATGTCGGTCGTCCGCGAACGCGAACGCGGCACGCTGGAGCAGTTGGTCGTGACGCCGATCACGCGCACGTCACTGATGCTGGGGAAGGTGCTGCCGTTCGTGCTGGTGGGCTACGTGCAGATGACCATCATCCTCGCGCTCGGACGTCTGGTCTTCGACGTCCCGCTGCGGGGGTCACTGCCGCTGCTCTATCTGGCGGCGGTCGGCTTCATCGGCGCCAGTCTGGCGATCGGCCTGTGGCTGTCGACGATGGTACGGACCCAGGCGCAGGCGATGCAGGCCGGCTTCCTCTTTCTGTTGCCGAACCTGCTGCTCTCCGGCTTCATGTTCCCGCGCGAGGCGATGCCGCAGGCGGCGCAGTGGATCAGCGCCGCGCTGCCATTGACCTACTTTCTCCAGGTCCTCCGCGGCATCCTGCTCAAGGGCGTCGGCATCGAGGCGCTGTGGCCGCAGATGGCGATCCTGATGGGATTCGCCGTGCTCTTCATGGCGCTCGCGGTCCGGCGATTCCACAAGACGGTGGAATAGCAGACGGCGAACAGCGAACGGCGATTGGCGAACAGCGCCTGCGCGGGTAGATCGTACCCCGGGTTCGCTGTTCGCTGTTCGCCATTCGCCGTTCGCCGACTACTTGATCTCGAAATTCATCATCATCCCGCCATCCTCGTGCACCACGTTGTGGCAGTGCAGCAGATAGCGGCCACGGTGCCGCGCGAACTCGGCGATCACCTCCACCGTCTCGCCGGGCTGCACGAGGACGGTGTCCTTCCAGCCGGCTTCCCACGGAAAGAGGCGCGCGCGGCCGCCGGTGCGGGAGAGCACCTGGAACTGCACCTCGTGCAGGTGGACCGGGTGCGGGAACTGCGATGGATTCACGAAGCGCCACACCTCGGTGCTGCCGAACGGCACCGTCTCATCGATGCGATCCATCTCCCATGCCTTGCCATTGATGGTATGCTGCATCATCTGGCTGAGGAAACGGAACTCACGCACCTTCGTGTCGGCCGTACGGACCAGCGGTGCGATCGTCGGGAACGGCTTCGCCACCCACGGCGCCGCCGAGACGGCCTTTCCGCCGATGAACTCGAGCACGTCAATGTCGGCGCCCTGCGCGTAGCCGCCCGCCCCCATCCGTCCCATCCCCATCCCCATCTCGCCCGATGGCGTGAAGGGCAGCGACTTGAGCATCACCTTCCCGCCGCCGGCAATGGCGGTGAAGTCGACCAGCAGATCGGCGCGCTCACCGGTGCCGAGCTCGATCCAGAAGACCTTCGCCGGTGCGGGGAGCAACCCGCCGTCGTTGCCGATCAGCGTCATCGCCTCGCCGGTGGAGAGGGCTAGTCGGAGAATCCGCGATCCCGTCGCGTTGACGACGCGGAGGCGGTTGAGCGTCGGCTCGACCACGAGTGATGGCTGCTTCGTGCCGTTGCCGAAGACGACGTCGCCGAAGTAGCCCTCCATTGTCTCATGCATGACCGGCGCGTAGACGAACTCACCCGCTGCATCGAGTCGCCGCTCCTGGATCACCAGCGGGATCTCCCGTTTGCCACTCGGCAGACCCAGCGCATCCTCCTCGGCGTCGCCCACGAGGAAGAGCCCCGCCATGCCGCGATAGATCTGCTCGCCGGTGTGATGGTGCGGATGCGCGTGGTACCAGTAGGTGCCGGCGCGATTCTGGATCGGGAACTCGTAGCGGTAGGACGACCCCGGGGCGATCGCGAGTCGCGGTGCACCGTCGGCCACCTCGGGGACGTGCAGGCCATGCCAATGGAGGATCGACTCCTGCGGGAGGTCGTTCTGGAAGGTCAGCTTCGCGACCTCGCCCAGCCGGGTCCGAATCGTTGGCGCCACCCGACCATCGCCCGCGCCATCAGCGCGCACGCTCCACACGGTCGCCGCGGCGTTGGTCCCGATCGGCGCCCGTGCCGCCGCTGCGCGGAGGACTCGGTCCGTCGGCCGGAGTTCGGCAGGCAGCGGCATCGGCGACCGGTCAGCGGCCGGGGCGGCAAGCAGGGAGCGAGTGCGGGCGAGGGTGGCGGCGGCAGCGGCAAGAGAGACGAAATCACGACGGCGCATGGCAAAACCAAGGTGCGAGTGTGGGGGACACGAAGCATAATGGTGAATGGCCCTTGCGTAATGTGTTAACAACACATATTGTTGCCTTATGACTATCCGCTCCCGCCTAAATCAAGCCAACTTCGCCCACCCTGCGGATGAGGCGGTGGTGGGGATCTTGATGGTGGCGGCGGAGGTGAATCGGGAGTTTGCCGTGCTGTGCCAGGCACGGGGGATCACGCTGGAGCAGTACAACGTCCTCCGGATCCTGCGCGGGGCGAAGGATATTGGGCTGCCACGCTGCGAGGTCGCCGGGCGGATGATCACGAAATCCCCGGATGTGACCCGGATGCTCGACCGGCTGGTGAAGCAGGGCTTGGTGGTCCGCACGTGGGGAACCGAGAACCGGCGTCATTCGATCGCCAAGATCACCCCGGAGGGGTTGGCGGTCTTGAGCGCGCTCGACCCGCACGTCGCCCAGATGAATGCCCGGGTGGCGGGCCAGGTTGGCGAGGATGAGTTGCAGGGTTTGATCGCGTCGCTGAACCGTATGCTGCCGTAGGACGAGATCGGCGGCGGCGAGCATCCGTTTGGTATCACATGTGTTATAACCAAATATCGTTTTTCACAATGAATCACCGAGGAACTCACCATGGCTGATCCGATGCTCTTCACCGCGACTACCCTCGGCGCCATCCCGGTTGCCAATCGCCTGGTCATGGCGCCGATGACCCGGAACCGCGCCGAGGCTGATGGTCGGCCGACGCCGATGATGACGACCTACTACACCCAGCGGGCCACGGCCGGCGTGATCATCACCGAGATGGCGCAGATTGCCGCCACCGGTATCTCGTATGCGAACACGCCGGGGATCGAAACGGCCGAGCAGGTGGCGGGGTGGAAGCAGGTCACCGACGCCGTGCATGCGGAGGGCGGGCGGATTGTCCTGCAGATCGCGCACGGTGGTCGGATCTCGCACCCGTCGTTGCTTGGTGGGGCGACGCCGGTGGCGCCGTCGGCCGTTCGTCCGGCCGGAGAGACGTGGACGCCGCTCGGCCTGGTGCCGTTCGAGACCCCACGAGCACTCAGCGCTGACGAGATCATGGCGATCGTCGCGCAGTTCCGTGTCGCCGCCGCCAACGCCCGCGAGGCCGGCTTTGATGGTATCGAGCTGCACGCGGCGAACGGCTATCTGCTCGACCAGTTCCTGCGGAGCGGGAGCAACACGCGCACCGATCAGTGGGGCGGCAGCGTCGCGAATCGCGCGCGCTTCCTCCTCGACGTGATCGAGGCGACGGTGGCGGAGTGGGGCCCGGGCCGAGTCGGCGTGCGGCTCTCGCCGTTCAACCCGTTCAATGCGATGCATGACGACGCGCCGTTCACGACCTTCCCCGAGATCGCGGCACTGCTCGATACGCAACCGCTCGCGTACCTGCATGTCAACTACGGTGGCGGCTCACCGGAGGACCGTGCGCGGATGCAGCAGTTGCTTCGCTCGGCATTCCATGGCGCGATCATCGCCAACTCCGCTCTGAATGCGGCCTCCGGGGAAGAGGTGCTGGAGTCGCACCTCGCCGAGGCGATCGCATTCGGTGTGCCGTTCCTGGCGAATCCGGACTTGCCCCTCCGTCTGGCGAGCGGTGCGGCACTCAATCTTCCGGACGTGCCGACCTTCTATCAGGGTGGCGAGAAGGGCTACATCGACTACCCGGCACTGCACGCCATCGCCAGCGGCTGAGTCCTGCGCGACATACCTTTCGGTACGCTTCTTCATCTCCTCGTGATCACGGAGTGCTGGCGATGTCGCACACATTCTCTGCCCGTTCCATCCCCATGCCGATGATGATCGGCCTCACGCTCGCCTTCATCGGCGTGCTGCTCGGCTTCGTCCTCGGCGGTGCCTTCGGGCTGATGGAGCCATCGATTCTTGCGCATCTCAAGGCCTCGGGCGAGGCCGTGCTCGCCACCACGTACGGGGGCGACATCGCCAAGCTCGACGCGGTGGTCGACAAGTCGTGGAACTACCTGTTGCGCGCCCACATGCACGGCGGCGCGATCGGATCCGCGGCGCTTGGTGCGATCAGCATCCTGTTGATCACGACAGGTCGTGGCGGCATCGCGCAGCTGAGTGCCCTGGCGATCGGTGCTGGGGCATTGATCTATCCGACGTTCTGGATGGTGGCGGCGTTCGCGGCGCCAGGGCTCGGCGGGACGGGCGCAGCCAAGGATGCCTTCGAGTGGATAGCCATCCCCGGGGCAGGGTTGGCCATTGTTGGGGCCATCGGATGCATCATCGCCGTCTGGACCGATCGCCGAACGGTCTGATTGGCCATGCCCCCCGGCCCCATGGGTGGGGCCGGATGCGGGGCCGCCTCGCCCATTATCATTCCCCGATGCGCCTCGTGCCCGCTCTCCTGCTCCTGCTCGCCGCGCCGCTGTCGGCGCAAGCGCCGGTGCGCGCCCTCTCCTTCAATATCCGCTACGGCACCGCCAACGACGGCGACCATGCCTGGCCGAATCGACGCGAGCATGTCGTCGCCTTGGTCCGCGACCATGCGCCGCATCTGATCGGCTTTCAGGAAGCGCTGCGTTTCCAGCTCGACGAGCTCGGGCAGCGGCTGCATGGCTATCAGGAGATCGGCGTCGGGCGAGAGGACGGGAAGACCGCCGGCGAATACGCGGCGATCTGGGTCGATACGCTGCGCTTCCGGGTGGTGACGAGCGGGACGTTCTGGTTCTCCGAGACGCCGACGGTGCCGGGCTCGACCGGGTGGGGCAACAGCATCACCCGGATCAGTACCTGGGCGCGTCTGGTGGATCGGGCCACCGGAGACACGCTGCGCGTCTACAACAATCACTGGGATCACCAGTCGCAGCCGTCGCGCGAGAAGAGTGCCGCGCTGTTGTTGCAGCGGATTGCGCAGGACGGTTCGCCGCGTGATGGGATCCTCGTGTTCGGCGACTTCAATGCCGACGAGACGAACCCCGCGGCGCAGGCGATGGTCACGTCGCCCCGGACGCCGCTCCGCGATACCTTTCGTGCAGCGCATCCCACGGCGCGCGTCGTCGGCACCTTCAACAGCTTCCGCGGCGACTCGACCGGTGGCAAGATCGATTTCATTCTGGCCGATCGGACCTGGCGGGTGAGCGACGCTGGCATCGACCGTCGCCGCTTCGGGCTGCTCTGGCCGTCCGATCACTTCGCCGTCTGGGCCGTGCTGCAGCGGCCAGCTACCCCCTGATTCGCCCACATTCCGGAGTGCTCCATGCGCCACGCCCCGATTGCCCTGCTGCTCCTTGCCGCCTGCGCGCCAAAGCCCGCGACCGAGGCGGCCAATCCCGACAGCGCCAAGCAGGCCCTGCTGGCGCCGCCGGTGGGGGCGTCCGCGGCAGTGTTCAACTGCAGCGACTCGGCGAAAACCGCAATCTTCGCGCTGTTTGCCACCGACTCGAGCGGCGCAAGTGTCGTCTCCTTGGCGATCGGCGATGAGCGCGTGCGCCTCCGGCAGGTGCCGGCGGCCTCCGGGGCGCGATACGCCGACTCGACCGCCACCTTCTGGAACAAGGGCAACGAAGTGACCCTCGAGCGCGGCGGCACGACACTGACCTGTGTCACGGCACCCGCCGCGACCGAACCGCCGACCCCGCCGGCCCAGAAGCCGGTCGGCAGCGAGTAGCTCCCCACGGCCCGGACCCCCGATCCCACCCGACTGGGCGGGGTGACGCGGCCGGCGGGGGTGGTCGTCAAGCGGATGAAGCCGGCGACGATCCGCCGGCTGATTGCGGGGTACGA
>JBBQJU010000036.1:0-14322 GCA_038326215.1 Gemmatimonadales bacterium
ATCGCGGTGCCACCGGCGGAGACGATCGGCGGCACGCTGGGGTGCCGGGGCACGACCAGTGTCAGCGGACCCGGCCAAAAGTGGGACGCCAGGCGCTCTGCTGCCTCAGACCACTCAGCGGCGAGCGCCCGGGCGCCTTCAAGGGACGCCACGTGGGCGATGACCGGGTTCCACGCGGGGCGTCCCTTCGCAGTATAGATCGACGCAACCGCCGCCGCATCGAGGGCGTTGGCACCGAGGCCATACACCGTTTCGGTGGGAAAGGCGACAAGCTCCCCGGTACGGATGCGCGCCGCCGCCTCGGCGATCACGGCAGGGTCGGGATGGTGCGGATCGACAATGACGACGGTCATGCACTCGCCTGCGGGGCCACCCCCGCACCGGCGACTGCGTGCCAGCCATCGGTGCGCCGTTGGAAGACGCCGGCGCCCGCCGGGTCAATGCGGTGGAGGAAGAGCCACTCGTGCTCGACCAGCGCTCGCACATGGGCGTGGCGTGCAAGCACACCGTCGATCGCGTCGGCCGGCGCCTCGAGGTAGACGTTGAGCCGCAGCGGCTCGTGCATCCAGCGTGCGCCGTCGTGCACCGACTGCATCGCCAGCCCGATGCGCAGATCGCCGCCGGCACCTTCCATCACGCCGAGCCGGCCGCCGACGACGTTGTGCAGCGTCTTGTTGCCGCTCCCGTAGCGGGCGTTGTCCACCGTCGACGCGTGGTACTGCATGTTGATCCAGTGCGTCACCACCATCGGTGCGGTCATGATCAACTCGAGGACGCCGAATCCGGCGTCGTCTTCCCATCGATAGTCGTGCAGGAACGAGCGGCCGCCCAGGTCGAGGCCGCGCGTGCGCTCACGCGGCGCCACGATGAACGCGGCGTTCCCGGCGAGGCCCCATTCGGCCCGCACTTCGGACCAATCGGCAGCGCGCCGACGGACTGCCTCGTCCAGACGGGCATCGGGCACACCCGCGAGTCCGAGCGCCGCCGCGCGCTCCCGCCGCGCTCGCCCACCCGCGGTCGCGAGTTGCGCCGCAAACGTCCCCACCGCGTCACGATGCGACGCCGGCACGAGCGACTGGTCGTAGAGTGCGACGTCGTCCGTCGTCGTGTCGTGCAGGCCAGCGATCACGTGCACGCCGGAGAGATCGATTCCCTGCTCGGCGAGCCCAGCCCGCACGGCAACGTCATTGAGCAGCGCCGCGAGCGCCCGCGCATTCACCTCACCCGTCTGCCCACCGCACGCACCACAGTGCAGCCCGGCCAGCTGCGGATTGTTCGCGCTCGATGCCCCGTGGCCGATCAGCGCCAGCAGTGGTGCGAAGCCGCGCGTCAGACTCATGGCGCCCAGAATCCCGGCGGCCAGCGAGACGCGTGCGTCGAGATCGAAGCCCGGCGCGCCGTCCACCCGACCGGCGATCACCGGATACAGCGCACCATCGGCCGCATGCGCGCCCGCTCGCACCGCATCGCCGCGCGTGCCGCTGAGCCCGAAGCCGTCACGCACCAGCGCGGCGGCCCAGCCGAGGCCGGCCGATTCGACGAACGAGAAGGCGGAGCCGGCGGTGCTCGACAGCGCCTTCCATGCCGAGGTCCGGTCAAGAGCATCGCGCACGCGTGCCGAAGCCGCGTCGTGCGTGGCACCGGCGTCGTCCACCACCAGCGACGCCGCGAGCAAGCCCGGCAACTGGGGGCGGAGCGGACCGGCGAGTGGCCGGTAGGAAATAGGGAGGCCGAAGAAGCCGGCAAAACCGAGCGTCTGTGCGGTCGGGGCTGCACCCTCGAGCGCGCGGCGGAACACCTCCGAGCGGACGTCGATGCAGAAAACCGCCTGCACAGAGGGCGCCGTGATGTTCGCCGACGCCTCTGCGCGGGTCGCGAGTGATCCGGCGAGCTGCTCCTGATAGGCCAGCTCCAGGGCGCGATGCACCAGCCAGTCGTCGCGCCGCGCCGCGAGGGCCACGGGCGCTGCGGCCGCCCACGCGCGCCGCGCCGTCTGCCAGCGCCCAACGATCGTCTCGGCGTTGCCAAGGCGATGGAGCACGAGCTCCCAGGCAAGCCGCACCGCCAGCAGATGCACCAGCTGGTCATCGTCGCCATTGGCGAGGCGCGCGTCCCACCGGCGGAAGGCACAGGCGGCCGCCCAGCCATTCACCGAGAGCAATAGGGCGGTGAAATAGTCGTGTCGCGCCTCAGGAGCGATCCCGAGTTCTCTGACGGCTTCCGCAATAAGTGCGAGCGGATCGCGAGGGAGCGCCGAGACGGCGGCGCCGAAACCTCGCAGTCCCATGAGGAGCCGTGGACCGCTGTCATGTTCGCCCAGCTCGTGCCACAGCGGATAGAGTCCTCGGGCAATGGCGGGCGTCCACCGTGCCTGCCCCTCGTCGAAGCAGGCGGCGCAGGTCTGGCTCACGTGGCGCGTGACGTACTCGCCCCACGCCAATTCGTGGCCGAGGTCGCGTCCCTCGTCGGCCACATCAGTCATCAGGCGATGGCGCGGGAGCGACGGCTCGTCGGCGTTGAGTGCGGCGAGAAGCTCCGCCGCGGGCCGGCGCGATCCGGTCAAGGCGGTGGCGTGGTGCAGGTGGCGCTCGGCGAAGCGGCCGGCCTGCCACTGCGCACGGTACCAGACCCGCGGCATCAGCAGGGTCGTCCCCTGCATGGCGGCGAGCTCGGCCGCGGCCTGATCGATCGGTTCGCCGAGGAAGCCCCAATACGGATTCACGGCGATCATCCGGTCAAGCGGCCAGGCCGGAGCGATGCGGTTGCACACGGCCTCGATCACCGGCGCGAGGTCTGCCGTAGTCATGGTGTCGAGCTTCACCTCGTGTGCCGCGCTCATGCCGCACGCTCCAACGGGGTCACCGGCGATCGCACGGTAAACGCGGCGGGACCGTGCACCGGTCGCGGTGGCCACACCTTGAACGTGAGTCGTGTCATGATCTCATCCAGATAGAAGCCCGCGAAGCAGGCGGGATAGAAGGCCCGAGCGAAGCGCCCCTGCGGCTGGACGGCGACCAGTGCCTGCACGGCGTAGAGCAGCACGAAGCCAATACCGACGATGCCGAGCCGCAGCGTGTGCAGCGTCGCGGCACCGGCTGGGACCGGCACCAGCGCCGTGAAGAGCAGGTGCCATCCCGCGTAGAGCCCCGTCACCGCGGCGGCGATGCCCAGCGCGCGCAGCAGGCGCGCCGGTCCAGCGGCGTGACTCCCCACGAAGAGCGGTGCGAGCGCGAGCGCGAGGATGAGCCCGATCACCGCGAGTTCCGGCTCCGCCGCGAGGTCGGCGCCGATCACCCGGCCGGTCAGCGCGACCACCAACACCCCCGCCACGGCGGCGAGGAACCAGCGACCCAGTGGTGCGCGCGCGGACGCCGGTGTCATGGCGCGCCGCAACTGCTGCTCGACCGCCTGACCCGAGGAGAGGAAGGCGTGTGCCTTGTACAGCGAGTGGGCCGCGAGGTGCAGCAGGGCGAGGCCGTAGGCACCGAGCCCGCACTCCAGCAGCATGAAGCCCATCTGGGCGCAGGTCGACCAGGCGAGGGACACCTTGATGCTCACCCGGGTGGTCATCACCAGGGCCGCGAGTACCGCGGTGATGGTACCGGCGATGACCAGCAGCGTCTGCGCCGCGTCGAGGTGAATCATCACGCCGGCGAGGCGGATGAGGACAAAGCCGCCGATGTTCACGATGCCGGCATGCAGCAGCGCCGACACGGGGGTCGGTGCCTCCATCACCTGGATGAGCCAGCCGTGGAACGGCAACTGCGCCGAGCGGATGACGACGCCGCCGGCGAGCAGGACGCCGGCGAGTTGCAGTGTGGCCGGTATGGCGGACATCGCCGCGAACTGGGCGGTGAGACCGTCGATCGCGAGGGTCCCGGTGGCACGCCAGATGAGTGCGATGGCCGCGAAGATGGCGACGTCGGCGACGCGACCAAGCAGGAACTTCTTGTGCGCCGCGATCAGTGCCTGCGGCCGCTCGTCGTAGAAGGTGAGCAGTTGGTGCATCGCGAGGCTCGACACGAGCCAGGCGAGCCCGAGCACCAGCAGGTCGTTCGTGAGGACGAGCAACGACACCGAGGCCATGGTGCCCAGAAACCAGCGGACGTAGGGCGCCTGGCGCGGCTCCCCGCCGAGGTAGCGGCGCGAAAAGCGGAGGATGATGGCCGCGATCGAGGTGACGATCAGGAGCATCACGACGGTCGTCGCATCGAGTCGTGCGCTCGTCAGGGCGCTCAGTGGCCCCTCGCCCGCGAGGTGGCCGACGACGGGCCCGCCGGTCGCGAGCCACACCGCGGCGACGAGGGCTGCGATCGGCGGCACGCCGACCACGGCGAGCGAGAACGACCAGCGGCGGGGCACGCTGCCCCCGAGGAGTCGATCCGGCACCAGGGCGGCGGCCAGATAGAGGACCGGGATCAGCAGGAGAACAGTGGGCGACGACAGCAGGCGCGGGCTCCGGGAGTCGGGGACGGCGAGAAGCTAGTCGCTTGATGATGTTCTGTAAAATACATATATTATCTACTATCATTCTTTTTAACAGAATAATTATGACGCTCACGTCGGCACGCCTCAACTACCATCACCTGCACTACTTCTGGGCCGTCGCCAAGGAGGGCAACCTCACCCGCGCCGCCCAGCGGCTGCACGTGGCTCAGTCCGCCCTCTCCACCCAGATCCGGCAGCTCGAGACGCAGCTCGGGCAGCCGTTGTTCGAGCGGCGTGGGCGCACGCTCCTGCTCACCGAGGCGGGGCGGATCGCCCTGGCCTACGCCGACACCATCGTGACCGCGGGCAATGAGTTGGTGGCGACGATTCAGGGCGGCCGGCGAGAAGAGCGGCAGGTGCTGCGTGTGGGCGCCGTGGCAACGCTCTCCCGCAATTTCCAGGGCGACTTTCTCTCGCCGCTGGTCGGCGTCCCGGGCATCGATCTGGTGCTGCACTCCGGCTCACTGGGCGAGCTCCTTCCGCGTCTCGGCACGCACGCGCTCGATCTGGTGCTCTCGAACCGCCGGGTCCAGGAGGACGCCGAGAACCCGTGGCGCTGCCGGCTCCTCGCCCGCCAGCAGGTGAGTCTCGTCGGCCCCCCCCGGCGCGGCCGCCCCTTCCGTTTTCCGGACGACCTCGACGGCATGCCGTTGCTGCTGCCGAGTCGCGACAGTGAAATCCGGATGGCCTTCGATCTCATCTGCGAGCAGGCTGGACTCCGCCCGACGATCGCCGCCGAAGTCGACGACATGGCGATGCTGCGCCTGCTGGCGCGCGACAGCAAGGCGGTGGCGCTGGTGCCGGCGATCGTGGTGCGCGACGAGCTCCGTGCACGGCGGCTGGCCGAGTATGCCGTGGTGCCGCATCTGTATGAGGAGTTCTTCGCGATCAGTGTGCGGCGGCAGTACCAGCACCCACTGCTGAAGCCGCTGCTCGAGCGCGCGGGGACGGAGACGCTGCTGGGGGAGTAGCGGGCGGGTGATGTCCTGCGCGGAGGCCCCTACCCATCCTCCGCGCTGGGACGGTACCTTTCTCTCACTCCCCATGACAACCACTCTCGAGCAACTCGCCGGCGCCCTCGCCGACCGCTACCGCATCGAGCGCGAAATCGGCGCGGGCGGCATGGCCACCGTCTATCTGGCGCAGGATGTCCGTCACGACCGCCGGGTCGCCCTCAAGGTGCTCCGTCCCGAGCTGGCTGCCGCGATCGGCGCCGAGCGGTTCCTCGTGGAGATCAAGACCACGGCCAACCTGCAGCACCCCCACA
Source organism: Gemmatimonadales bacterium (assembly GCA_038326215.1). Taxonomy (GTDB): domain Bacteria; phylum Gemmatimonadota; class Gemmatimonadetes; order Gemmatimonadales; family GWC2-71-9; genus Palsa-1233. The sequence continues at coordinate 5,756 of JBBQJU010000036.1, forward strand.
TCCTGGCGCTCTTCGATTCGGGCCGGACCGGGGACGCCACGGGCCGTCCGGACTTTGTCTATTACGTCATGCCGTTCATCGAGGGAGAGAGCCTGCGCGACCGGCTTACCCGCGACAAGCAGCTGCCGGTGCATGAGGCCCTCCAGATCGCGCGGGAAGTGGCCGACGCGCTCGACTACGCCCACCGCCATGCGGTGATCCACCGAGACATCAAGCCGGAGAACATCCTCCTGCATGGTGGGCACGCCTTGGTCGCGGACTTCGGCATCGCCCTCGCCGCCTCGCGCTCCGACGGCGGCTCTCGGATGACCGAGACCGGGATGTCGCTCGGCACGCCACACTACATGAGTCCTGAGCAGGCGATGGGTGAGCGGGATATCACCGCCCGGAGCGATGTCTACGCGCTCGGCTGCGTGCTCTACGAGATGCTCGTCGGCGAGCCGCCGTTCACGGGGCCGACGCCGCAGGCCATCGTCGCGCGGGTGATGACGGAAGAACCGCGACGTCTCACGCTCCAGCGCAAGAGCATCCCGCTGCATGTCGAGGCCGCGGTGAATATGGCGCTGGAGAAGGTGCCCGCCGACCGCTTTCCCAGCGCGGCGGCGTTTGCGGCCGCACTCGACACCACCACGTTCTCCACGACCGGCATGGCCAGCGGCGCCAAGGCGGCCACGCGGACATCGCGCACGACGTGGGTTGCCGTTCTCGCCACCGCCGCCACGGTGGCACTTCTCACCTTCGGTTTGACGCGCTGGCTCGGCTCCTCCGGAGGCGCGCTGAGCGGGCGAAGCCCGCATCTCAGCATCGTGCTTCCCAACGGATACGAGATTGGTTCGATCCCACTTTCGCCGGTCGCGATTTCTCGCGATGGAAGCCGCCTCGCGTACGTCGGCCTCAAGGATGGCAAGAATCGGATCTTCGTCCGCCCCCTCGAATCGCCCGACGCGAAAGCACTCGAGGGTACCGAGGGGGGCGACGGACCATTCTTCTCGCCCGACGGCGAGTGGGTCGGCTTCTTCTCGGCTGGCAAGCTCCGAAAGATCACGGTGAGTGGTGCCGGTCAGCAGACCCTCGCCGACGCAGTGTTCCACCGGGGTGGCGACTGGGGCGATGATGGCTTCATCTACTTCGCACCAACCAACACCGGCGGCATCTGGCGCGTGCCGGAAGGGGGAGGAACCGCCACTCAGGTCACCCAGTTGGACACGGTGGCTGGCGAGATCAGTCACCGCTGGCCGCACTTGGTCGCGGGGACAACAACCCTCCTCTACGCCGCATGGACCGGACCGGGTGAAGACGAGCATCATGTGGCCAGACAGTCGCTCGGATCATCGGAGCACACCCTGCTCGTCAGGGGCGGTGACGCCCCCCAGTACGCCGCGCAGCCTGGACTGTTGCTCTATACCCATCGGGGCGAACTCTTCCCCGTGCCGTGGCAGCCGTCGCAGCAGGAACTCGGCAAGGCGGTGCCGGTGGCGGCAGTCGAGCAGCCGAACGATGGTCTCGGCAATGAAGGCAGCGCGAGCTACGCCGTGGCCGATGACGGAACGTTGGCGTACCTCAGTAGCAGTATGTCCTACACCAGGCAGCGGCTGGTCTGGGTCAATCGAGCGGGGGCGGTGACTCCCTTACCGCTTCCCGAGCGCGCCTTTGAGAACGTCGCGATCTCGCCGGAGGGGGACCGCGCCGTGGTGCAGATCCGAGAGGGGACGACCAGGCTCTGGATCTACGACTTCGGCCGTGGCACGATGACCCCGCTGGCGACCGGCACCGGCAGCAGCCAGGCGCCGCAGTGGACCGACGACGGCAAGCGCGTGATCTTCCGGGGTACGCGCCAGGGCACTCGAAACCTCTACAGGATTGCGGTCGACGGCTCGGCCGACGAAGAGCGCCTGACGACGCAGGCCGGCGTGATCCAGACGCCCACCTCGGTCTCCGCCGACGGTCGCGTGCTGCTCTTCGACCAGAACGGCCCGGGCGAGCCGGATGGTTCGGGGATCTGGGTCTTGCGGCTTGATGGCGACTCCGCACCCCACCGCCTCTTCCCGTTGCCCGCCGCCGGCAAGGATGGGCAGCTCTCGCCGGACGGGAAGTGGGTGGCATATCAGGCGATCGTCGCGTCGCGGCAGGAAGTCTTCGTGGCCCCCCTCTCCGGTGCTGGCGAGCGACGCCTCGTCTCCACGGACGGTGGCACCGAGCCACTCTGGTCGCGTGACGGCCGCGAGCTCTTCTTCCAGAGCGCCAACCGGCTGATGGGCGTCACTGTGACGCCCGGCGCCACCTTCTCCGCGAGCGCTCCGCGGCTGGTGCATGAAGGTCGGTTCTTCCGCACGGTCACCCTCAATACAAGCTTCAGCATCACGAACGACGGCACACGCTTCCTTCGCATCCAGCCGACGGATCAGGAAGCGGCCATCACCCACTTCGAGGTGGTCCTCAACTGGTTCTCGGCGCTGAAGGGCCGGGCCGCGGGGCGCGTGGAATAGGCTCGATCCAACGCTCGACGTCCAGTAGGGAGCCGTGCCTATCAGCGAGGTGCCATTTCGTGCGACGCACCGCCTTGGCGGTGACGGCATGTCGCGCCCGCGACAGCAGTCGCCGGAACTGCAGAAACACGACGACCGTCGTGATCGGTGCGGTGAGGTAGAAGCTGAAGAGGGTTGGCGTGCCGTGGACCAGATTGAGGAGGAGTGGTTGCGCGGTCGGGTGCCCGATCTCGTGGATTCCGAGCAGGGAGTAGCCAACGTATTCGATAGGGATCAACAGCCCCACCACGCCGAAGAGCCAGGTGCCGGCCAGCGCCACGCCGGGCTGGGGCCAACGACGTTCGGCCCAGCGGTACCAGCGCAGGGTGCCGAGCATGACGGCGAACCAGCAGATGAAGGCCCACCAGTTGATGCCCAGCGAGTTCAGCATTTCGAGATTGTAGCGGTACTGGTAGCTGCCGACCCAGCCGAAGGCGATGCTCGCGGCGGTGAGCGCGGCGGCCACGTGTCCGGTGTGGCGCGGGCGGCGCAGCCACGCCGATGCGGCGTACGCGCCGAGGCAGCCGATCACGATGTCGGTCACCTGGTCGGTGATCGTCTCCGGAAGAAAGACGTGCAGCGCCACGTAGCGGAGAATGATCTCCACCACCTCGTACGCTAGCAGCGCGGCGACGAGCAGGCGCCATGGTCGGCGCACCCCGAGGGCACTGAGCGACAGATAGACGAGACAGCCACTCCAGAGATGAACGATGGACCAGTAGTCGAGGAAGAAGAGCGGGTGCACGTACAGCATGGTGTACAACCATTGGGTGTGCTGCAGCACGGACTCAGCGGCGGGTTGCATGGTCGGCGTCGGGTGATCGGGAGATGGCGAGGTGCTGACGCAGTCGCGAACCGTGGAAGAGCGCGAGGTAGCAGCACAACTGCAGGAACGGGGCAGCAAGCAGCACCGCACCGAAGGCGAGACCGAAGAAGAACAGCAGGCCCAGGGCGATGACGATGGCGCTGAGGTAGCACGAGACAATCAATGCCCGGAGTCGACGCGCGGCCACCGTCGCATCCTCCGTCGTCTCACGGGAGAAGGCGATCAGCACCAGGCCGACCAGCAGGAAGAGGCCGGCCACTTCCTCGGCGAGGTTGTTGCGGATCACCGTGAAGGATCGGGTCTCGAGATAGACCGACCGGATGGCGAAGACCGGGAGATCGAGGAAATCCGGCTTCACCCCATAGTGAAAGCGCAGGACCGCCAGCCCCCCACCGAGCAGGGTGAGGAGGTACCCCACAGGCCGGAGCCTGCGGGGCAACAACCCATCGCTGGTCGGCGCGGGTCGCGCAATCATCGGAGCGGGCGAGTCCCCCATCGCGATCAGTAATTCTGGGGGTAGAGGTACGTACCCAGCCGCGTGCCATCCTCCAGCAGGGCCTCTACGAACACCAGCCCGAACCGGTGGTTCGCCCGGTAGGTGATCTTCCGGACGCCGGGGATCCGGGAATCCTGCTCGATCGTGATCGTCTTGATCATCAGCAGGCCGTAGGGAAAATCATCCTGCGTCGACACTCCGGTCACCGTGCGGGTGATCGTCACGCCGTCCGACTTGGTCACCTTGTACGTGTCACCGACCTTCGCAGTGTAGTTGACGAGAGTCTGCTGCTTCTTGTCCTTGTTGAAGAAATCCTGGATGCCGTTCTCGGTGATCCGCATCTGGATGTCGGTGTTGATGACGCCGTTGGTAATCTGCGACGGAATCCAGGCGTTGGCCTTCGCCAGCAGGGCAGGGGCGTTGCTCAGATTGGCCGCCACGCGGAGGGTGATCAGCCCGTCCTGATTGGCGGTCACCGTCATGGTACCGCCGACGTTGTAGCTCGCGCCAGCGAGCGAGACGCTGCCGGTCGGGATCTGGTTGCCGACTTGATTGAGTGGGATGCTGGTCGAACCGCCGAGGTTGTCCGAACCCGACGGACTGCTGCCGCTGCACGCTGGGAGCAGGGCCACGGCGACCACGAGTCCGGTCTGCCTGATGAGGGAGCGCATATCTCCTCCAATGGGGGTGACGCGCCCTTGGGGGAGGGGAGCGCCGCGATTCCCCATCACAAATCTACCTTTGATTGATTGGCCCAGCAATCACTCGATCAGCGGATCGGTCACCCAATGTGCAGTGAAGAATCCACCCGGTTCATCGGGAGCAGCGCGATCTCTTTTCGTGCAGCGGGGTATACTTTCATCTATCCCTTGCGGAGCCCCAATGTCCGATCCAGCCGTCCTGCCAAGCCACCCGTCCACGCGCCGCCTGCCTCGTACCCGACTGCTCGCCCTGCCGTCCCTGCTCTTCTTGCTGGGCGTTGGTGGGCGGCCCACCCCGATATCCCGTGAGGTCCCAATGCCAGCCACGCTCTTCGCATTTGACCGTGCTGACGAGGCGGAATGGGAGGTAGTCAATGACGGCGTGATGGGAGGTCGCTCCCAGGGATTCGTGACCGTGTCGGAGGGCAGTCTCCGCTTCACCGGTACGCTGGTGACGCAGGGTGGCGGCTTTACCTCGGTGCGGGCTCGACGCGGCATCGACCTGACCGGCCAGGCGGGGCTCGAGCTTCGGGTCCGCGGCAGTGGCCGCCAGTTCGAGGTCGAGCTGAACGATGGTCAAGGCAACTTCGGACGCAGCGTCTCGCGGCGGGCCCCGTTCCCGACCTCGGCAGAGTGGACGCTCGTGCGGGTGCCGTTCAGTACCCTCCGGAGCACGATCTTCGGACAGGTCGTGAATGCCCCGCCGATCGACCTCTCGCGCATTCGCAGCGTGGGGCTCTATATGGTCGATGGTCAGGACGGACCGTTCCGCCTTGAGGTGGACTACATCCGGTCCTACGGCGCCGGGGAGTCATAGCGCACGCCCCAGTGCACTCCCGGGTGCCACCGGATCAGGCCCGGAGGGTCACCTCCTGTTGGCCTCGCTCAGGGGTTGCACGCGCCGCACTGTCCCGGATCTGCGGTCGCGTCCTCGACCGGCCGCTCTTCTCGATGACTGCATCCCATACAGACGTAGACATCCGCTTTCCGTGCGGAAGTCGGACCGCCACACCAGCCACAGGGTAAGCCGGTGAGCTGCTCGGTGAGGCCAAAGCCGGGACGCGCGCAGGTCGGACACGCGCTCCGACATCGACGGACCAGGTCCACCGTCGCGCGCTGAATGGCGCGCATGCGTGTTGGATTGCGATGCGCGCGCATGTCCGTCTCGACGAAGGCGGCGCCGCAGTTCGTGAGCACCGTCTCGATTGCCCGATGCAGGTCGGCCCAATCACCAATGTCCTTGATGAGGGCGCGCCCGGGCGCCGGCTGCTGATCGACGCAGCCGCTGACGATCACGCCATGACCGGGAAAGTGCACCCGCTCAGCAAAGGCGATGGCGCTCGCCACGTCGGCCACCACGGCATGACGCAGATTCGTCTGGGTCCCGGCGTCATGGCCGATCACCTCGAGGCCGCTGATGCGATCCTGCATCACGACGATCTCGCGCGCGTACGGAACGAACGGAATCTGCGGATGTGGCCCGAAGCTGCCTTCGCTCGCGACGGCAACGCGTGCGTTCGGCGCGATCTCGAACGCCGCCGCAATCTTGGCGCGGGCAGCATCGAGTGGCGATCCTGTCCGGGCGATGTCGCGGCTGAAGGTGCCAAAGCGATCGGTGTCGATGCCCGGCGTCAGCGTGACGTGCAGGCCGAGCGCACGGCGCAAGAGCGGTGCGATGACGCGCTCCTTCCCATGCATGGTCGCGAGGACCGCCTCGTCATGTTCGTCGCGTGGTGCAGTCTGTCCCATGGTGTCACGTCCCTCGCTCGATCGTCAGGCAGGACGGCTCGACCTCGCCATGCCCGATGCCTGCCTCGGGATCGTGTGTCAGTCGGCCGCCGAGTCGTCTCTATGGTGCGGAGGGGTGGTTCACACCCCCGACCGACGAACTTCTCTCCTGAGGCAAATGATAATGCACACGCTTGCTCGCCTCCGTCCCATCGCTGTCCTCGCCGTCCTCGGCCTCGGGGCGGCATCTTGCAGCAGCAATCCGGTGCTCCCATTCCAGTCGGAAGTCACCAACGCGCCCGACAATTTTCAGATGCAAGCGACCGACGTCACCAACGCGACGACGACGCAGAGCTACGCATGGACCAACACCGGCACTCGCGCGACGATCAATCATTCCACGACCACGACCGCCGGCTCGGTGCAACTCACCATCCGCGATGGTGCTGGCGTCCAAGTCTACACCAAGGCGATCGTGCCCAGCCTCAATGAGGCGACAGCCACCGGGGCCTCGGGCACCTGGACCATCGTCGTCCGGATGACCGGGTATAGCGGCACACTGAACTTCCGCGCCCAGAAACTCTAAGGGCGGCTGTCGGACCGGGTGGGCTGCGGCCTCAGCTGAGGCGCGGGCTGAGGCATCCGATCCTCAACCCAGCCACCCTTCCTTCGCTGCCCGGCGCCCGAAGAGGACCAGCGCCACGGCGATCACGAGCACCAGCCCCTGGAGGACCACTGCAGTGGAGTCCACCTGCGCCACGTCCGTCATCCCGAAGAGCGCGACATCCTGCACCACCACGCCGGCGAGCGACACGAGGAAGCAGAGGTTCGCCCACTGCTTCCGGAGGAGGAGTCCGATCGAGCCGAGCGCACCGCCCCAGACCGCGAGCGCGGTGGCACTGATCGACCAGGCCGGACGCGACGCGTACAACGCCTGCTGGGCAGCGGTCAGTTTGGCGATGTCGTCGGGGGACATCATCACGTCCATCAGATAGGCCATGCAGCCGAGGAGATTCCACAGCAGTGCGGCGATGGCAACAGGAGTGAACCACTTGGGGGCAGTCGTCATCTGAGTATGCTCCAGCCGGAGGGAGAGTGTGGCGGTGATGAGATCGTGATGTGGCTCGGTGCTAGACTGGACCACGATACGCGGTGACTTCAATGCTCACGAGCGCACCAAAGGGGATGCGGGCTTCCGGCGTGCTGCGTGCGGGGTAGGGCGCCGTGAAGGCCGCGGCATAGGCACGATTCATTTCCGCGAAGTCGTCGATGTTGGCGAGATAGACGGTGGACCGTACGACGTGGCCAAGCGACAAGTCCAGTCGCCCGAGGATGTCGCGGACGATCTCGAGGCACCGAGTGGTCTGGGCAAAGACATCACCGACGATCACCTGGCCGGTCGTGGCATCGCGCGCGGTCTGCCCGGCGAGAAAGACATAGTCTCCGGCCACGACGGCATGCGAATACGGACCATAGGCGGGTGGGACGGTGGTCGTGGGGAAGGTGTGATGCTCCATGGCGTCCGAGGTCAAAGGAAGTGAGACAGTGCGATCACGTGCGGGGTTCACGCGATGCCACAGGGATCTCGAAGGGTTGGGTGTCTCGACACTATCGCGGGAAATGTCGCAGCCGTGCTCCCGCGGTCACGAGGCTCACGGTGGCCGTGAAGATCAGCCACCAGGCGATGTCGGGTGCTCCGGACAGTAACTCCTGCCACGAGAGTCCCGCCAATCGCGGCATGCCCAGCGCAACCATCGCCACAAATGCCAGGTCCAGCAAGACCGAGATGCCGGTCCGAGGCGTACGCTCGCCATCGATGGGGCCTCGCCATACCCGCCCGAGGCCCCGGAGTTGATTGAGCGTGATCAGCAGCATCGCAGCCCCGATACCGGCGAACAGCCAGCGATGCCTGTCCGATGGCGCGGGGAGCGGCACGCCGATGAGGGCGCCGGCGATGTCATCGACCATGACATGACTCGTCGGCGCGATCGGCCACGGCATCATCGACGACACGTTGGTGAGCACCACCACGCCCAGGCCGCGCTCAGGAAACATCACCATCTTGCCCCGGAAGTTCGGCACGATGCCACCATGATGCACGGCGCGCGCTCCGGCGATCGTGCCATCGCGCCAGCCAAAGGCATATGAGAAACCGTCCGACGGCGCGCCGCCGGTGTGCATGAGTGCCATCGCACTGTCACCGAGGACTCGGTTGTCGCCGGAGCGGCCACCATTGAGTTGCGCGACGAGAAAGCGGCCCAGATCGGCAGCGCTGCTGATCAGGCCGGCGG
>JBBQJU010000037.1:0-14200 GCA_038326215.1 Gemmatimonadales bacterium
ACCGGGCAACAGATCACCCACCACGATCAGGTGCCCGGTCGACGAGACCGGCAGGAACTCGGTGATGCCTTCGACCAGACCGAGGATGACGGCGATCAGCAGCGGGGCGAGCATCATCGTCCCCCCAGCACGCGGTCATAGAGGGCCTCGTACTGCGGCACCACGACATCGGACGAGAAGGTGGCCGCGCGCGCGAGCGCTGCCGCGCGAACCCTGGCGTAGCGGGCCGGATCCTTGAGCACATCGATCGCGCGACGGGCCATCGCCTCCACCGACCCGGGCGGCTCGAGAATGCCATCCACCCCATCCGTGATGACCTCGGGCAGTCCCCCGGTTCGCGAGGCAACCACCGGGGTCCCGCAGGCCATCGCTTCCAGCGCGGCGAGCCCGAACGACTCACTCTGCGAGGGAAGGAGGAAGAGGTCGGCCGCGGCCAGGAGCGGTGCGACGGTGTCGAGTCGCCCCAGAAATCGGACATCGGCGGCGACGCCGAGTTCACGGGCCTCGTGCTCGGCGTCGCCGCGATCGGGTCCATCGCCGACCATCAGCAACGTCGCCGGCATTGCCTTGCGTACCCGCGCGAAGATCCGGATGACGTCCTTGACCCGCTTCACTTCGCGGAAGTTCGAAATGTGGAGCAGGAGCCGTTCGTCGCCCGGTGCCAGGGACTCCCGCGAGGCGGCCGCTTCGGGACGATACTCCAGCAGGTTGATGAAGTTCGGGATCACGTCCAGATCGCAGGAGACGCAGCCGAACGCACGGTAGGTCTCGTCGCGCAGAAACTCCGACACCGCGGTGACACGGTCGGACCGCTCGATGGAGAACTTGGTGATCGCATAGAACGATGCCTCCTGCCCCACAAGCGTGATGTCGGTGCCATGGAGTGTGGTGATCACCTTCAAGTCGCGTTCGCCACGCAGCATTTCCCGGGCGAGAAACGCCGTGGTGGCGTGCGGAATCGCGTAATGGACATGGAGCAGGTCGAGATTTTCCTGGAGCGCCACTTCGTACTGGCGCGAGGCAAGGGCCAGCGTGTAGGGATAGTGCTCGAAGAGCGGATACCGACTCATCGCGGTATCGACTTCGTGGAAGTAGGCGCGCTCCACGTAGCCACGCAGCCGGAACGGCGAGTCATAGGTGATGAAGTGCACCTCATGGCCTCGCCGCGCGAGGTCGAGGCCGAGCTCCGTGGCCATTGCGCCGGAACCGCCATAGGTCGGATAGCAGGTGATGCCAATTTTCATGCGATCTGCTGCTCCCACGCGGCCGCGATGGTGGCGGCGAGCTGCTCGGGGTGACGGGTGGCGTCCAGCACCAGGACGTCGCCGTGGAGTTGATGACGGAACCAGGTTTCCTGGCGTTTGGCGTACTGTCGTGTGGCCGTCGCAATGGAAGACACCAGCAGGTCGCGCGGCAGGCGGCCGTGCAGCACCGCCACGGACTCCCGCACCCCGATGCCGTCCATGCCGGGGCCCTCGACCGGCGCGCCATCCGCCAGCACCGCGGCGACCTCTTCGAGCAGCCCGCGCTCCAGCATCGCCTCGGTGCGCGCAAGAATCCGCTGATGAAGGAGATGCCGCGGCGCGGTGAGCCGCACCGTCCAGGGCGTCACGACGCCCTGCGCCTTCGCGGCCGCCTGCCACCAGGAGAGCGGCTGCCCGGTCAGCAGTGCGATCTCGATCGCCCGGGCGGCCCGATGCCGGCCCCCTTCCCCACGATAGCCTCGATCCAGTCGACCGGCCCAGCGCACCAGCGTGGCGTTGTCGAACCGCTCAATGGCGTGGGCCAACGCCTCGCGCGCGGTGGGATCAATCGTCGGCTCGGCGAAGAGGCCATCGACCAGCGCGCGCACATACAGGCCGGTCCCGCCGACGACCACGGGCAACTTCCCCGCGGCGCGCACCGCCTCGATCGCGGTGGCGGCGTCGAGGGCGAATCGTCCGGCGCTGTAGCGCTCCCCGGGGCGCACCACGTCGACCAGATGGTGCGGGACGCGGTCGCGCTCTTTCCGGGTCGCCTTGGCTGTCGCGATGTCGAGCCCGCGATAGATCTGGCGAGAATCTGCCGAGATGACCTCGAGGGGCCAATGCGCGGCGAGTGCCAATGCGATGGCCGTCTTGCCGACGCCCGTCGGGCCGACGAGAATCGGTGTTCTAGCGTCGACCAAAGCGACGCTCCAGCTCTTCCCGGGGCAGCTGCACGATCGTCGAGCGGCCGTGCACATCGTGCGGTGGCAGCTCGCAGGCAAAGAGCCGCATCAGCAATTCCCGCATCGACCGGTCGTCCAGACGCTGCCCGGCCTTCACCGCGGCACGGCAGGCATACGTGGCCGCGAAGCGCTCGAGACGATTGGCCCAGCCTCCGAACCGTCCACGGGCGAGGTCCGCCACCATCTCGCGGAAGCAAGCCACCGCGTCGAAGCGTGGATGCGGATTGGGCACCCCGTGCACCGCCACGGCCCGTCCCCCGAACGGCTCGACCTCGAAGCCAATGCGACGCAGCGCGTCATCGTGGGTCGCCACGACGTCGAGTTCCTCGTCGGTGAGCTCGATGGTGATGGGGAGTAACAGCCGTTGGGATGGCATCCCCGTCCCCTGCAACTGCTCGAGGACCTCCTCGTAGAGCACCCGTTCGTGCGCCGAGTGCTGATCGACGATGACCAGACCCTCGGGTGACTCGTAGCAGAGATAGGTGTCGGCGAGTTGCAGAAGTGGTGCCTGCCAGCCGATCGCGTCAGTGCGAGGCGGCGCCGTGTCGATCGCGGCATCGTCGCCAGCCAATGGCGCGAAGAGGTCGGCAGGGGGGGCGTCCGCCATCGACAGCGCCAGCGGGCGAGGCGCCGGCAAGGCGCCAGGCAGTGGCGCGTCGCCGAGCTGTGCGGAGGCGCCGAGCGTGCTCAAGGCGTCGCGCACGGCTTCCTCGACGGCGCGCTCGACGCTGATCCGGTCGCGGAAGCGCACCTCCAGCTTCGCCGGGTGCACATTCACGTCCACCTCGGACGGGTCGACGCCGATATCGAGGAAGAGCGAGGGACGATCGCCTGGATGAATCGCCGAGCGGTACCCGGCCTCGGCCGACCGCACGAGGAAGTGGTCGCGGAACGGCCGACCGTTGACGAAGAGCTGCGTGCGCCGGCCGGTCGGCTGGGCATCCGCAGGTCGTTGAGTGAAGCCCTCGACGCGCACGCCTCCCACGGCATAGCTGACCGGCAGGAGCGTCCGTGCCAGTTCCGCCCCCCACACCGCCGCCAGCCGTTCCTCGCGCGCTTGGGCCGCGGGCACGATCAACCGCGGCCGACCATCCAGCATCAGTTCGAAGCCGACATCGGGATGCGCGAGCGCGAGGGTGGCGACGGTATCCCAGACGGCCCGCGACTCACTCGCCGCCGAGCGGAGAAATTTCCGACGTGCGGGCGTGTTGTAAAAAATCGTGCGGGCAGTCACGGTGGTGCCCCGCTGCCGAGGCTGGTCGCGGAGTTGGTCGACTCGTCCACCATTCACGGTGACTTCGACGCCATCCCCATCGACGGTCGCCGTGTGCAGGGCAAATCGACTGACCGACGCAATGGCCGGAATCGCCTCGCCGCGAAACCCGAACGTGGCGATTCCGACGAGGTCCTCAGGCGAGCGGATCTTCGAGGTTGCGTGGCGATCGAGCGCGAGCAGGGCATCGTCACGCGACATGCCGGAACCGTCGTCCGCGACTTCGATGACCGTCTTCCCGCCGTTCTCGACGCCGATGCGGATGTGCCGCGCGTCGGCGTCGAGGGCGTTCTCCACCAGTTCCTTCACCACCGAGGCCGGACGCTCGACGACCTCGCCGGCCGCGATCTGATTCGCGACAGCGTCGGGCAGCAGGGCGATGCGTCGGGTCGTGCCGGTGGTCATCCCCTCAATCTAGCGTCGCGAGTGGAGCGATCGCCTCCTCCGGCAGCCAGCCACGTGCCCCGTCCGGGGTGGCCACGAGTAACCATTTCCCGTCGCGACGCTCAACCGTGACGAGCGCCCACGCCGATGCCTGGGCAAGCGCCGGGGCGGCGGGATGCGGCGACACCCGGAGGGCGATGCCCTCGCGCACCAGCGCGACGGGTGCCACTTCCCGACGCCAGCGCAGTACGGCCATCGCTCCAGCGAACAGGGCCATCAGCAGGACCACCCGGGCCACCGCCGGACGGTGCGCCACGCGCTGAAGCGCCCAGGCCAACGCGGTCCCGAGCAGACCGAGGAGGACGAACTCATCGCGGGAGACCGGGATCGTCGGCACGAGGCGCTCCATGCTGGCCGGGAGCGTACTGGCATCCCGCCACGCCTGGCGGGCCAGCCGGTCACGCGGGGCAAGCGAGAGGGCGCGCCACCACGCGGCGACCGCGCCGACGTCATCGCCGGCCTGCCAACGCGCCGCCCCGAGATCGCGCCAGCTGCCGGCGGCCCGGGGATCCGCGATGGCATGCGCCTCAAAAAGCCGAGCCGCTCCGCGAAAGTCCCCGGCTCGGTATCGGCTGACGGGGTCGATCCCCTGCCCCGCGAGCGGCGCCGCGAAGGCAAGCGCAATCAGGAGCGTCGTGATCGAGCTCCGGAGCCTCAACAGGACCGCCGAGACCGCGGCCGGGGGCTCCGGTGCGACGCCGCCAACGGGCCCGTACCGTCGCCGTCCGGTCGCCGCGAGCCAGCGGCGAACCTGTTCCGCCTCAGGGCGCGGCACGCCCCGGTGGCGGAGGGCCGCGACGACGCGGTCCGAGCTTGCCTCGATCGGTGTGCCGAGGAGCCGATACAACTCGCGTTCCGGATCGCCCATCGGCCCGACCGATAGGCGCGCTGGCAGCGGCCGACGTCGACGCCGCCACCAGAGCGCCAGCAGCACGCCCGGCAGGCCGAGCGCCACCCCCATCGCGGCGGGGCTGCGCACCAGTCGCGAGGCGACGGGAATCTCCTCCTCGCCCGAGACCGCGAGCGGCGTCCGCTCTCCGGTCCGGCCAGTGCTGCGGAAGACGGGAAGCGCAAAGGCCGCAGCCGAGACAACCCGCATACTCACGGTGCTGGGGTCGAAGGTCGGGTACCGCACCGCCGGGAGCGTCACGACTCCTTCCGCATCCGCCACGATGGTGAAGCGAAAGCGCTTCTCGCCCCCGCGATCGCCACCGATGATGGTGGCAGTTTCTTCCGTCCGCTCGGGGTAGACACGCACCCCACTCGGCCAGAGGATGATCGGCGTTGGCCAGAGGGTGACGTTTCCAGTCCCGCTCGCGACGAGTTCGACCAGCGCTGGGGTCCCAGCGTGCAGCCCCTCCGGCGGGCCACGCCAGACCAGCCGCAGGTTGCGCGTGGTCGGTCCGCCAGCGAGGGTAGCGGCGACCGCGGCCGGAATCGGCCGCACCGCCAGCGTCGCGCTTCGCGAGGTCAGACTCTTTCGATCCTCCGGTGCGAAGTAGGAGGCTGAGGCCGGCACGGCATACGAGAGCAAGGCCGGCGGGGAGACGATGCGCCCCGGGCCAAGGGGGAAAATGGTCTGATGCATCACGAAGAGGTCGTACACCTCACCACGCGTCCGACGCGTCTCCACCAGCATCGGCAGCGATTGCGACTGGACGCTCCAGAGACCGGTGAGCGACGGCCCCCGCAACGTCGGTGGTCGACGCAGCCGATCGCGGAGCTCGCGTGGGAACCACGCCGCCGTGACCAACTCGACCTGTTCGCCCACCCATGCCGTGTCCTTCGAAAAGCGGACCGCGATCGACACGCCACCGGCGGTTGCCGGCAGCGGAAAGCGGCCGAGCATGTCGCGCGCATGCGGGGAAAGCGCCGTGGTGTCCTGCGCCACCAGGGCAGCGAGAAGCGCGAGCGCGATCACCAGTCCGGTCCCAGTGGCGGCTGGCCACGACGCTGACGTTTCGCCTGGGCCATCCGCGTCTCGCGCTCGGCGCGCTCCATCGCGGAGAGCACCTGTTCGGCGTCGGCCTTGCTCATGCCGCCCGGCGCGGGCGGCGGCTGTTGTGGCTGCTGGGCCTTGGGCGGTGGCTTGGACGCGCCACCGCCGCCACTCTGCGGCGGGGGGGGCGGTGGCATCAACCGGCGGGCCAACTCGTAATTGAACTTCGCATCGGCATCACCGGGCGCCAGTTGCAGCGCGGCCTGGAGCTGTCGACTGGCAGCGCCGAGCAACGAGTCGCGGCCCTTGGTCTCGCGCCGAGCCCGGGTGAGGTAGGCGGTGCCGAGGTTGTAGAGCGCGCGGCGTCGGAGGTCGGGGTCCAGCGACAACGACGCCCGTTGCAGTGCGTCCTGTGCCGCGGCCATGTCCCCGGCCACGAGCGCCGCGGTGCCCGCGTTGAACCATGCCGAGTCGGTGCCGAGGCGCTTGGCTTCGGCCGTGAAGGCAGCCCGTGCCTTCACGGTATCGCCCTGCTGCAACAATCGTCCTCCCGCCGACGGACGCTGCGCGCTGGCGCTGCCAAGTCCGAAGGCGAGCATCAGTCCCGCCAAGGCGGCGCTGCGCCGGGTCACGGTGTGCGCCAGCAACCCGAGGGCGGCCACCAGCGCGAAGAGCCAGGCGCGTGGAATGAGGTCATCGGCGCTGCGATCCTCCGCCGGTGCGCGCGCCAGTCGGTCCAGCACCCGGCGCACTTCGCCGGACGGGTCAGGCGCATCGGCTGGCACGACGATGCCCCCAGCGCCGCTGGCGGCGGCCTTCAGAAGATCATCGCGGCGCACGGTGATGACGTCCTGGCCGTCGGCATCCTTGTGCCAGGTACCATCCGGATCGGGAATGCGTGCGCCACTCGTGCCACCCACCGGCACCAACACCAGGGTGACGCCCGCGCGGCGCAATGACTCGCCAGCCGAGGTCAGCGCCGCGGCCCCGTCGAAGGACTCGCCGTCGCTGAACACGACGACCGCCTTGTCACCGCCCTGCGTCGCCGCCTTCAAGACGTCGGCCGCCTGACCGATGGCGGCAGCCAGCCCCGAGCCGCCCTCGCTGGCCACCTCGGGATCGAGCGCGTCCAGTTGCAGGGCGAGTGCGCTCTGGTCGAGAGTCAGCGGCGCGAGGAGATAGCCACGCGCGGCAAAGGCGACCAGCGCAAGGCGGTCACCCTCGAGGTCCTGCACCAGACGCCGGGCGATCCCGACCGCCCGCGTCAACCGATCGGGTTTGACGTCCTGTGCCAGCATCGAGCGCGAGATGTCCATCACGATTACGACATTGAGCGCACGCGACTCGGTGGATTGCGAGGCGCGGCCCCAGCGCGGACCCGCGAGCCCGACTGCTGCCGCCAGCGCGACCAGCCCGAGCAGGATGGTCGAGTGGCGTCCCATCGCGGCCGCCTGGCGACCGAGGAGCGCCGACCACCCCGCTGCAGCGCGGAGTCGCCGCCGACGCGCGTGCCACGCGGCGCCGGCGACGAGCAGCACCACGAAGGGCACCGCGTAGAGCAGCATCGGCAGTTCGAACCTCACGGGACGCGCACCGCGATGGTCCCACTGAGCAACAGCTCGAGCGCGAGGAAGCCGAGGCCCAGCGCCAGAAACGGCCGAGTGCGCTCGTCGCGCCGGGTGTAGCGGACGACGTCCACCGGCGTCTTCTCCAGCTTGTCGATCTTGGCGAAGATCCGCCCCAACGAGGCCGCGTCCTTCGCGCGGAAGTACTGCCCGCCGGTCTCGGTGGCGATCTCCGTCAGCAGTGCCTCGTCGATCTTGACGGGCACCACCTCGTAGCGGAAGCCGTTCAGGCCCCGCGAGGTCGGAATACGCGCCTCACCCTCGGTACCGACACCCACGGTATAGACCTTGATGCCGAACGCCTGTGCCGTCTTCGCCGCGGTCCGCGGGTCGATGATGCCGCGATTGTTCTCGCCGTCGGTGAGGAGGAGGATGACCTTCTCCTTCCCGGGCAATTTGCGCAGGCGCGCCACCGCCGTCGCCAGGCCGGAGCCAATCGCGGTGCCATCCTCGAGCAGGCCGACCTCGAGGTTGCCGATGGCCTGCTCCAGTGTGGCGTAGTCCACGGTCACCGGCACCTGCGTCAGGGCTTCGCCGGCGAAGGTCACCAGCCCGATCCGGTCGGCAGTGCGGCCACGGACAAAGGCGGTCGCTTGCCGCTTGGCGACTTCCAGTCGGTTCGCCGGTGCGAAATCCTCCGCGAGCATCGAACTGGAAACGTCGATCGCCAGCACAATGGCGAGCCCCTCGGCGTTGATCACGGTGCGATCGCCCCGTCGGTACGGGCCCGCCGCCGCGATCACCAGGCTGAGGCAGGCGAGGCTGCGAGCGAGTGGTGGCAACCAGAGGCGCCACGTCGCCCGTGACGACCGAAGGAAGGGGGCGAGATCGGAGACCACCGCCGCGGCTGGCTGCAGGCGCGCGCGACGCCACCACCACCACGGCAGGACGAGCAGCAGCAGGAGCACGAGCGGTCGAGTCACACCGATCACGGCGCCACTCCGCTCAGCAGATGCATGCCGGTGCGGGCCAGCTCATGCAGGGCATCATCTGCTTCCGGGGCGTAGCGGACGCTGGCCACCGCGCCGCACCAGTCGGCGGCCTCGGGACGATCCCGGAGCACGGATTCGAGGTGCAAGACCGCAAGCCGACTCTCCCCAGCGGCGATCCAACCCGCGAGGCGGGCCGCGTCCACGGACGGCGGCACGGGCACCACGTTGACGAGCGCGGCCGGCCGCCGACGACGGCGTTGCCACCAAGCCAGAAGACTGACCACGAGGAGCAGCGGGATAGCGATCGCCCAGGGCAGGAAGGTGCGGTCGGCGCGGGCGACCCAGGGTCGCGCCTGCTTCGGCGCGACCTGTGCCGCCGGACGCCCCACCGGAAGCACCGAGGCAACACTCAGCGGGACGCGGGCATCGGGGAGCGTGTCGATGCGACCATCGGGGCGCACCACGATCGCGCCGGGAATCGTCAGACTGTTCTGGCCGGGGGCCCACACGGTCACGCGATAGACCACGCGCACCGAGTCGCCCTCACGCGTCACACTCGGCGGACCGAGCAGCGTCGCGAGGGTCGTATCCGGCAGCGCCTGCGGTTGGACCAATGCCCCGGCCGGCACGGCGACGCGCTGCACAATGGTCGTCGTGTCGCCGACGGTGAGCCGACGGGGCTGCTGTCTCATCGCCGCCGTCCCTGACGACCGAAGGCCGCGCGCAACACCGGCAGATAGTCGCCGTCGGTCCGGATCACGACTTCGCGGACGCCGGCCGCGGCGAGTGCGTTGCTTCGGCGCATCCGCTGCCGCTGGGCCATGGCCTCAGCCCGTTTCCGGGTGGTGGCATCACCGCTGTCGAACAGCACGGTGCCCCCGCGCTCGGCACCGACCAGTTGGACCCATCCTGCCGTGGGGAGTGCGGTTTCGCGCGCATCGTCCAGCGCAATCGCGGTGACTTCGTGACGCGCCGAGAGTCCCTTGAGGGGTGCTTCCCACCCCGGCGCCAGAAAGTCCGAGAGGATCACCACCAGGGCCCGCCGACGGAGCAGCGCGCCGGCGGCACGAATGGCCCCGGCGAGGTCGGTCTCGCCGGGCTCCGTCTCCAGCGCGAAGAGCCGCTGCACAATCGCGTAGGCGTGCCGCCGACCGCGCCCAGGCGGAATGACCGGTCCCACGGTGTCGCCGAAGGCCAGCAGGCCGACGCGGTCCTGCTGCTGGGCCGCGACCAGCGTGAGCATGGCGGCGACCTCGATGGCCCGCGCCGATTTCGGCTCCGGCTCACCAACGGTGGTCGACGCCGACCGATCGACGACGAGCAGGAGGGTGAGCTCGCGGGTTTCGGTGTAGAGTTTGACGTAGGGGAGCCCGGTGCGGGCCAGCAGATTCCAATCGAGATGCCGGACGTCATCGCCCTCGGCATAGGGGCGCACGTCGGTGAACTCCATCCCGGTGCCACGAAAGACCGAGCGCACCTCGCCACCAAGGAGGGCCTCCGTCGCACGCCGCCCCCGAAGGGCGAGCGTGCGGACCTGCTTCAGCAGTGCGGGCGGGAGGAATCCGGCCACGTCACGGCACCGGCACCGCGGCAAGGACTTGCCGGATCACCGCGTCGGTATCCACGCCCTCGGCCTCGGCATCGAAGGTCAGGACGATGCGATGCCGCATCACGTCCGGCGCGAGGGCCTGGATATCCTCGGGCATGACGAAGTCGCGGCCCCGAAGGAAGGCGTGCGCACGCGCCGTCTGCGCCAAGGCGATCGAGGCGCGCGGTGACGCACCGAAGGCGATCATCGGCGCGAGCGCGCAGAGCCCGATCGTCGCCGGCTCGCGCGTCGCGCGCACGAGGTCGACGATGTAGTCGGCGAGCCGGGCATCGAGGTGAATGGCCTCGATGGCGCTCCGTGCCGCCATCACCTGCGACGGCTCGGCCAGACGCTCGACGTTGATCGCCCCCGACGCACTCATCCGCAGCAGCACTTCGCGCTCCTCGGTCCGCGACGGATAACCGACACGAATCTTGAGAAGGAAGCGGTCGAGCTGGGCTTCGGGCAACGGGTACGTCCCCTCACTCTCGATCGGATTCTGGGTCGCGAGGACGAGGAACGGTTCAGGAAGCGGATACGAATTGCCCCCGATGGTGACCTGACGCTCCTGCATCGCCTCGAGGAGGGCTGATTGCACCTTGGCCGGCGCGCGGTTGATCTCGTCCGCCAGCACGATCTGCGCGAAGATCGGCCCCTGCCGCACGGTAAAGGCCGAGCGCTGCGCTTCGTAGATCATCGTGCCGACGACGTCGGCCGGGAGCAGATCCGGCGTGAACTGGATTCGCGAGAAGGAGGAGTGGATCACGTCGGCGAGGGTACGGACGGTCAGCGTCTTCGCGAGCCCCGGCACGCCCTCCAGCAGGACATGGCCCCCGGTGAGCAGTCCGATCAACAGCCGCTCGACCATGAGGTCCTGTCCGACCACGCGCTTCCGTACTTCGGCCAGCACGGCCTGCACCGGAAAGGTCACTCAGTCCTCCTCAGGGGTCATGCCAATGGCGCGGTAGATCCCGCGCTCCTCTTGCGGCGTCAGCGGACGCCACTCGCCGGGGGCAAGGTCGCCAAGTCGTACCGGCCCATACGCCACGCGCGCCAACCGATCCACCTTCCCCCCCATCGCCTCGACCCAGCGACGAACGATCCGGTTGCGGCCCTCGCTCAGCGTCACTTCAAGGACGCTGCGGCCCTCCTTTCCGGCACGCACCCGCACGCGCGACGGCTGGACCACGCGCTGGTCGACGGTGATCCGCTCACTCGCCTTCTGCTCGAACTCGGCAGTCCCGAGCCCATGCACCAGCGCGATATAGCTGCGCGGGACGCGGTACTTCGGGTGGGTCAGCCGATGGACCGCATCGCCGTCGGTCGTCAGGAGCAGGAGCCCCGTCGTGGCGACGTCGAGTCGTCCGACATAGGTCATCCCCGCGCTCTCCGGCAGGAGATCGAACACCGTCTTCCGCCCCTGCTCGTCATCGGCGGTCGTGACCACGCCGATCGGCTTGTGGAAGGCAATCCAGCGCTTCACCGCGAGCGTGATCACGGTCCGCCCGACGGTGATCCGGTCCTTGCCGGGGGTCACCGACATGCCGAGAGTCGCGCCCTTCCCGTTGACCTTCACCTTTCCATCCGTGATCAACACCTCGGCCTGGCGGCGCGAGGCCACGCCCGCCCGAGCCAGGTAGCGCTGAAGCCGCATCGGTTCGGTGCTCATCCTTCTTCCACCGACGCGAGGGCACCCGCCTCATCAGGGGAGGGCTCGGCGCGATGGGGCTGCAGCGCGATCGTCAGCTCCTCCGCGCGTGGGAGATCGGCGAGGTCATTCATCCCGAGCAGCTCGAGGAAGAGCGGCGTGGTCCCGTAAAGCAGCGGACGCCCGAGGCTTTCGCTGCGGCCGACGACTTCGATCAAGCCGCGCTCCTGCAGCGTGCGGAGGACACCGCCGGCGTTGACGCCTCGGATCTCCTCGATCTCGGCCCGACCGACCGGCTGGCGGTACGCAATCGTGGCCAGCGTCTCGAGCGTCGCCGCCGAGAGTCGCGGTTGCCGCTGCATCGCCTGTGCGCGCTCGACGGCCGCGGCAAAGGTGGCGCGCGTCAGGATCTGGTAGCCCCCGGCGAGCTCGACGATCTCGATGCTGTGGCCATCGAAGTCGTAATGTTCGCGCAGCTGGTCCAGTGCGGTCCGGACCTCGGCAGGCGAGGACTCCGGCTCCAGTCCCTCGAGTTCATCGAGGGTCAGGGGTCGGTTCGCCGCGAAGAGCGCGGCCTCAAGTAGTTGCGACAGCGGGTTCAGCGAGCTCACGGGCCACCACCAACGGTGCGAAGGGAAGATCCTGACGGATGCGGAGCAGCCCGCGTTTCGCCAGTTCCAGGATTGCGAGCAGCGTGGACAGGACTTCCACGATGGTCGGACGCGGACCAAAGGCCGCGCGCCAGTCAAACTCCTCATGCTCGGCGAGCAGCGCCTCGATGCGGATCACGGCCGACTCGACATCGAGCGGACGCGCCACCACGCTGTGCATCTGCGGCGACGGAATCTGCATGATGACCCGTTCGACGGCCGTCAGGAGGTCGAGCAGGTCGAGCGTGATCGGCAACGGCGGCAACGCCGCTGGCGGCGGCGGGATGAAGCCACGCGCAAAGCGCAGGGCGCGGCGCTCGGCCTGACGAGCCATCCAGAGCGCGATCTCCTTGATCTGCTGGTACTCGAGGAGGCGACGCACCAGTTCGGCACGCGGGTCTTCCCACCCCTCTTCATCCCCGTGACGCGGCAGCAGGAGCTGCGCCTTCAGGCGAATGAGGCGACCGGCCATCTCGAGGTAGTCCGCGGCCTGGTTCAGCCCGAGCACGTGAATCACCTTGAGGAACTGGTCGGCGATCCGGGCGACGGGAATGTCGGCAATGTCGATCTGCTCCTCGCGCACGAGATGCAGGAGGAGGTCGAGTGGGCCGGTGAAGCCGTCGAGGTCGACGACGAACGCCGCGTCGGGGGTCGCGTCGTCAGCCAGCGAGCCGAGAGAGAGCGTCATGGCTGAAAGGTGTTCCACCCCTCGCCAACGGCGAAGGGGACAGAATAGTGAAGCAGCTGGTAGTAGCCCCACGACGCCGGCTGCATCAGCACCGTCAGGACGCTGGGCAGCAGGAACAACACGCCGAAGAGGATCAGAAAGCCGAAGCGGTCGAGCTGGCGATAGCGCGCGCCCAGCGCGGGCGGGAGCAGGTGGTAGAAGATGCGCGAGCCGTCGAGCGGCGGAATCGGGATCAGATTGAAGACCGCCAGCATCAGATTGAGCCGCATGCCCCACGAGAGCATCCGCTGGGCGGCGTCGACGGTGGACGTGCCCACCCCGCCGAGCAGGTCATGGACGATGCCGAGGCCGATGAACAGCAACGCAGAGGCGATCGCAATGACGAAATTGGTGACGACGCCGGCGCTGGAGACGATCAGATCGCCACGGCGATAATTTCGGAAATTTCGCGGCGTGATGGGCACCGGGCGGGCGCTGCCGAAGGTGAACTGGCCCGAGGAAAGGATCCAGAGCCCGATCGGCATCACGATGGTCATCACCGGGTCGATGTGGGGCAGCGGGTTGAAGGTCAGCCGCCCGAGCTTGTAGGCCGTGTCGTCCCCCTGCCGAAGCGCCGCCCAGCCGTGAGCCACCTCATGCGCCACCAGGGCGAAGAGGAGCATCGGAAGGGCGAGGAACAGGTCACCGAGCAGGGAACAATCCTTGGGGAGAAGAGGGCGTAAGGTAGCGCGGGACGGGGGGTTGGGTCAAAGCGGGGATCCCTCCTCCCCTTGCCCGTCCGGACCTACACGGCTATTCTGCTTGGCTAGCCGGGCAACCACTGTGCCCGGGATCCAGGAACCGAGTTGCCATTTTCAGGGGAAGCCCGTGCCGCGCATCAAGTCCGCCAAGAAGCGCATGCGTCAGACGAAGGTCCGCACCGCCGCCAACAAGACTCAGCGGAGCGCGTTGCGCACGGCGGTCAAGAAGGCCCGCTCTGCCACGACGCCGGCCGAGGCCACCGAGGCGATGAAGGGTGCCGAATCCGCACTTGACCGTGCCGGCCGGAAGAACCTGGTGCATCCGAACACCGCCGCTCGGACCAAGAGCCGGCTGGCGAAGGCGGCGGCGAAGCTGGCAAAGGGCTGAGCCGGGACCGCCCAGGAAGTGACTGACCCCCGCCAGGCATTGCCTGGCGGGGGTTCTTTGCGCGCCCCATCGGCTC
>JBBQJU010000038.1:0-14008 GCA_038326215.1 Gemmatimonadales bacterium
CGGCGGCCGAGGTGAAAGGGCTCTAGTCGGTCAGTACGCCAGTATCTCCGTCATCGCCGCCTTCAAGCTCCCCACCTGCGGCAAAATCACGTCTTCCAATTCCGGCGCATAGGCGACGAAGGTATCAGTGGCCGCGACCCGACGAACCGGGGCGTCGAGCCACTCGAACATCTCGTCGGCGATCTTCGCCGCGATCTCCGAGCCGTAGCCCCAGGAAAGCGAATCCTCGTAGGCGACGATCACGCGCGACGTCTTCTTGACCGACGTGGCGATGGTGTCCCAGTCGACCGGGTTGAGCGAGCGGAGGTCAATGACCTCGACCCGCTGGCCCGTCGCCTCCTCGAGATCCTTCGCGGCCTGCACCGCGCGCTGGACCACGGCACCGTAGGTGATCAGCGTGGCGTCCGTACCTTCCTTGACCACCTTCGCCTTGCCGAAGGGAATCATGAAGTTCGGGCCCGGATACGCGCCCTTGTTGTAGGCCTGCCGGTAGAGGTGCTTGTGCTCGAGGAAGATCACCGGATCCTCGCTGCGGATCGCCGTGCGGAGGAGGCCGTTGGCGTCGAGCGCGGTGCTCGGGCAGATCACCCGGAGCCCGGGGACGCCCGTGAAGATCGCCGCGCCGGTCTGCGAGTGATAGACCGCCCCACCCTTCAGGTAGCCGCCGTAGGTCACGCGGATCACCACCGGCGACGCGAAGGTGTTGTTCGAGCGCCAGCGCATCAGCGCGAGTTCATCGCGGATCTGCATATAGGCGGGCCAGATGTAGTCGAAGAACTGGATCTCGACCACCGGCTTCATCCCGCGCGTGGCCAGCCCGATCGCGCGGCCGACGATGTTGGCCTCGGCGAGAGGTGAGTTGTACACGCGGTTCGAGCCGAACTGCTTCTGCAGTCCCCAGGTCACCTTGAAGACGCCGCCCTTCCCCTTCACGTCCCCCAGCGCCTCGGGCTTCGAGGCATCGGCGACGTCCTCGCCGAAGATGAGGATCCGCGGATCGCGGGTCATCTCGTCCCGGAGGCAGCTGTTCAGCAGATCCACCATGGTGGTGGGATCGCCGCTGGTCTGCGGATCGTCTTCGGTGTCGAACTGCTCGGCGGTCGGATCGACGTCGGGCGAGTAGACATAGTCGTAGATGGTATCGAGCGCCGGCTGCGGGGCGGCGAGGGCGATGTCGGTCGCGACATTGATCTCCTCCTCGATCTGCTGCTGGATCAGCGCCAGCTCCGCCTCGGTGGCGACGCCCTGCTCGAGCAACTGCCGCGGGAAGACCACGATCGGATCGCGCGCCGCATCGGCATCGCGCTCCGCGGTGGTCCGGTAGTGGACCTCGTCGTCCGAGAGCGAGTGCGAGTATGGGCGAATGACATGGGCATGGACCAGTGCCGGTCCCTTGCGCTGGCGGCAGTAATCGTGGGCCTTGAGCATCGCCTCATGCGAGGCGACCGGATCGCAGCCATCGACTTCGATGATCAGCAGGTTCGGGAAGGAGCCAAGCAGCTTCGAGATCGACCCACCGGCGGTCTGCACCGCGACCGGGACGGAGATCGCGTAGCCATTGTCCTCGACCAGGAAGACGACCGGGAGCTTGAGATTGCACGCGGAATTCATCGCTTCCCAGAACTCGCCCTCACTGGTGGTGCCATCCCCCGTGGTGCAGAGGATCACTTCGTCACCGGGGGTCATCTCGGCCAGCCGCTCGTCGGCGGACGCGCGGAGCCAAGTCTCGGCCGCCCCCACTGCTTGCAGGAACTGGGTCCCGGTCGGCGAGGAGGTCGAGACGATATTGAGCTCCTTGTGCCCCCAATGCGAGGGCATCTGGCGCCCACCGGAATTGGGGTCCTCTGCGGCCGCGACGGCCGAAAGGAGCTGCTCGGTGGCGGTCATGCCGAGGCCGAGGCAGAAGGCGCGGTCGCGGTAGTAGAGGTAGAACCAGTCGTGGGCGGCGCGGAACACCTTCGCGGCCGCCACCAGCACCGCCTCGTGCCCGGCGCCGGAGATCTGGAAATAGATCCGATTCTGGCGCTTGAGCTGGATTTCCTTGTCGTCGAGGCGCCGGGAGAGGAGCATCAACCGGTAGAACTCAAGCAGGTCGGCCTTGTCGAGCTTGGTGGCGGACCGCGAGCGGGCAGGGGTTCGAGTAGCCATGGGGGGGAAAGATCGCCCCGCTCCCTACCGTCCCGCCAGCCGCTTCAGCGCCGCCAGCTTCTCCAGCGCGGTCTGCCCGGACGTGGTCGGGGCGGCGGGGGTGACGGCGAAGAGATCGCGGATGTCGAGGAGGATCTCGAGCATCAACTGGTCGCGCATGTAGGCATTGTCGAGGTCGGCCATCCGAGTCGTGGCCTCGGCCTCCTTGGCGTGCTCGAAGGATTCGCGGTAGATCTGGTCGAGATTGTTGAGAATTCGGTCGCGGGAACGCACGTAAACTCCTCTGGGCTTGGTCTCGCCGAATCGCCATCCGCTGTCGGTGGGCACCGTCGGGACACGCCACTCGATTATGGCGACGCCCCACCCCGTGGCGCCAGTCGGAGGGAGGGTTCGTGTCGAGGACTATCTTTGGGCTAACCTCGCGGTCTTTGACCGCTGTGCTGAGGAGCTACCCCGCATGTCTCATTTTCGTGTCGCCTCCCTGCAATACTATCTCCGTCCCGTCACCACCTTCGACGCGTTCGCGGATCAGGTCGTCTCACTGATTGAAACGGCCGCCGACTACAAAGCCAAGTTGGTGGTCTTCCCGGAGTATTTCTCGGTCCAGCTCCTCACACTGGGCGATGTGAAACGCCCGATTCGCGAGCAGATCCGCGATCTCGCCGGCCAGGCGGACGCCGTGACCGCCGTGCTCTCCGAGGCGGCCCGCAAGCATCAGGTCTATGTGGTGGGCGGCACGGTCCCCGTGTTTGACGGGGGTGCCCTGCGCAATGAGTGCCGGGTCTTCGGACCGGACGGCCGGTGGGCGCCTCAGCGCAAGTTGCACATGACGCGGTTCGAGCGGGAGGAGTGGATCGTCTCGCCGGGCGAAGGATTGAGCATCTTCGAGGCACCCTGGGGGCGCTTTGCCGTGGCGATCTGCTACGACGCCGAATTCCCCGAGATCGCCAGAGCAGCGGCGCTGCAGGGGGCTGACGTCCTGATCGTGCCGTCCTGCACCGACGATCGTCAGGGATTTCTTCGCGTCCGCTATTGCGCGCACGCCCGGGCCATCGAGAATGGGATGTACGTGGTGACCTCCTCCACCGTCGGGTCGCTGCCGATGGTCCCCGCGGTGCACCTGAACTACGGCCAGGCGGCCATCCTGACGCCATCGGACTTCGCCTTCGCCCGCGACGGAATACTTGCGGAAGGGACCGTGAACCAGGAGATGATGGTGATCGGTGACCTGGACCTTGAATACCTCCGGAAGTCCCGCCACATGGGCACCGTCCTGCCATTGCGGGACAGCGAGTCGACGTCGAAGGTGCTGACCGGCACCCAGATCGTGCCGCTATGACCGCACCCCGAAGCCGTGTTCGCCCGATGCAAGCCGCCGACATTCCACAGATCATGACACTCTCCGAGCGAATCTACGGAGACGGGTCCGGCTGGTCAGCACGGCAACTGGCCTCGCATTTGGAAGTATTCCCCGAGGGGCAACTCGTCGCCGTGCGGCCAGGGGTCGACGGGGAGCGCATCCTCGGGATGGCCGCTTCTTTGATCATCGCGTGGGATGACTACGCGCTCACCGACAGTTGGCGCGACTTCACCGCCGCGGGGATGTTCACGAATCACGATCCGGCGCAGGGACGGACACTGTATGGTGCGGAGGTGATGACCGATCCCGTCGAACGGGGGCAGGGTTTCGGGTCGGCACTCTACCAAGCTCGGCAGCGGCTCGTCGAGCGATTCCGCCTCCGCCGCATCCGGGCGGGCGCCCGCCTCCGTGGCTACCACCGCGTCGCCGCCACCATGACGGCAGTGCAGTATGTGGACGAGGTCGTCACCCAGCGGAGACGCGACCCGACGCTGTCGTTTCAGTTACGTCGGGGTTTCAAGGTCCTTGGTGTCGTCGCCAACTATCTGCGCAACGACCCGGAGAGCCTGGGATACGCTGCCGTCATCGAATGGGAACCCGGAATGTCGACGGCGACTGTGGAGGTTCCATGAGTCTGCGAACCCATCAGGCGCGCGTCGATGCCTGGATCGCCCAGTTCGAAGAGGGCTACTTCCATCCCCTGACCAACATGGCGCGCCTCAGCGAAGAGGTGGGCGAGCTGGCGCGCGAGGTGAATCACCGCTTCGGCCAGAAGACGAAGAAGCGGGATGAACCGGACGGCAATCTGGGAATGGAGATGGCCGACATCCTCTTTGTGCTGATCTGCATGGCGAACCGCGAAGGCATCGACCTGCAGGAGGCCTTCGACCGGATGATGACCAAGGTCGAGACGCGCGATGCTGAACGCTGGACGAAGAAACCCACCGAGGAGCGAGACGCGTGATCCGAGACGCATGGACCCTGACGGCCGTGGCACTGATCTGCGTGGTGGGCGCTGCATGCGCCGTCCAGAAGGCACCGCTCAGCCCCGCGGCGCTCAGCGCCACGATGGACACCTTGGCCACGCAGGGGGACAGCAGCGGACTGGCCACGCTCGCCGACCGTCAGTGCCAATCCGACTCGACCGAAGTGCGGCGCACCTGCCTCGAGGACTTCTTCGTCGGGCTCGCCGCGAACGGCCGGACGGGCGTCGCCCTCGGCGCCCTGGCCCAACTCGGCAGGGACCACGACGACGTCGCGCGCGAGGGCCACGGCTACACCCACGTGATCGGCATTCGCGCGTGGACGCCGGGTGACGATGTGTCGACGGTGTTCCGCGGTTGCAATGGCCTCTATCAGTCGGGCTGCTACCATGGCGTGATCCAGTCCTATCTGACCGCCGAGGGCACGCTCGATTCGGTCCGCGCGGTCACGCTCTGCGACAAGGTCGCGTCCGACGTCAAAGAACTGTGGCTCCGCTTCCAGTGCGTCCACGGGTTGGGGCACGGCTTCGAGATGGCACTGAATTGGGACCTGCCGGCCGCCCTGACGCGCTGCGACTGGCTGGCGAATGGCTGGGACCAGCAAGCCTGCTACGGCGGCGCGTTCATGGAGAATGCGATCGCCTCGATGGCGGGTGGCCACCACGTCTCGGTCCGCGCGCTCGCGAAGAGCAGTGAAGCCAATGCGGCCGCTGACCATTCGGAGCATGCCGGGATGGCGGGAATGAATCACTCGCCAGCGCTCGGCGCGATCACCTTCAAGATGCGCGACTCCACCGACGCACTCTATCCCTGTTCCGTCACCGAGCCGAAGTACCGCAACGCCTGCTACCAGCTGCAGGGCGGGATCATCCTCGCGAGCACGGGGGGGCGGTTCGGTCTCGCCACCGCCGCGTGCGACAAGGTGGGCACGCAATGGCGTCCGCTCTGCTATCAGAGTCTCGGCACCAATGCGAGTGGCATGGCGGTGCAGAAGAACGCCAAGGCGATCGGCTACTGCACGAATGGCGATCCGGCCTACCAGCCCTACTGCTTCGTGGGCGTGGTGAAGAACTACATCGACGTCACCGCGAAGCCGGCCGACGGCATCGCCTTCTGCAAGGACGTCCCGCCGGGGAAGAATCGGTCGCAGTGCTTCGTGGCGGTGGGGGAACAGATTGTCGTGCTGCATCCGACCGATGTGCCGACGCGCGAAGCGCTCTGCTCGGAGGCGGGATTGGATGGCGTGGCGGACTGTCGCCGCGGGGCGGCGCTCGCACCGCGCTGAACTGAGTCGCTACTCCCAGGCCTCGGGGAGTCCCTCGAGTTCGGCCAGGATGGCAAGGTAGGAATCGTGGCGCGGGGCCGGGATGTCGCCGCGTGCCACGGCGGCACGGATGGCACAGCCGGGTTCGATGCGGTGCAGGCAATCACCGTACTTGCAGCTGCCGACGAACTCGCGGAATTCCGGAAAGCAGGAGTCGAGTTCACCGCGCGCCAAGTCCCACACTCCCACCTCACTGAACCCTGGCGTATCGACGACGAAGCCGCCACCGGCCATCGGGATCATGGTGGCGGTGACGGTCGTGTGCGTGCCGCGGCCGACCTTCGCCGAGACCGCACCAACGCGCAGACCCAGCCCGGGCTCCAGCGCGTTCAGCAATGACGACTTCCCCGCCCCGCTCGGGCCGGTGAGCACCGAGGTTCGGCCGAACAGCCGGGCCCGCAATTCCTCCACCCCCTCGCCGGCGCGTGCCGCGGTCGGCAGCACGTGGTAGCCCGATGCGCGCAGGTGCGCCTCGATCGGCGCGGCCGATCCGAGATCGGTCTTGTTGACGACGACCCAGCAGGGGATCTCGTTGGCCTCGGCCACGACGAGCAGCCGATCCATCAGCTGCGGAATCGGATCGGGGTCGGCAGCGGCGATCACGACGACGACCTGATCGACGTTTGCCGCCACCGGCCGTGTCCCGCGACCATCCGGTACGCGGCGCGCCAGCAGCGAGCGCCGGGGCTCGACGCCGGTGATGGCGAGCGTTGCTTCGGTCAGCGTGGCCGGATCGATGCTGACGATGTCGCCCGCGATCGCCCGATCCTCGGCACGCTTTGCCTTGCCGCGGAGGATGGCGACGTACTCGCGGCCATCGAGGAGGAGGCGGTAGCTGCCCCCTTCCCGGGCGAGGACGGTGCCAAGGGGCGCGCTCAGGATTCCTCCGGGCGGCCAGCGGCGATGAGCTCGTCCAGCGTCGCCTTCACGTCGTAGAGGGAGAGCGCACCGAGGCGGGTGCGGGCGTCATCGGGGGTGTTGCCCCAGACGAGATAGTCTGACTCGACGTGGCCGTCGGGGGCATCGCCACCGGGCGCCCACCGCACGAAGAGGAGCGCGCCGCCGAAGCGGCCGCGTGCGTCGGCGTCGTCGTCCACCCAGAGGGCCACCGAGTAGGCGCGTTCGTCGCTGCCCGTGAACGCGGCCGCGCGATCGTGCGCGGCCATGTACCCCCCAAGGGTGAACTCCGTCACGAGCGCCCCAACCCCTCCTTGACGACGTTGCCGAGAATGAAGGCGATGTTGGCCGGGCGCTCCGCGAGGCGGCGCATCAGATACGGGTACCACTGCGTCCCGAAGGGGATGTAGACGCGGATGCGGTAGCCGTCCCGCACCAGCGCGTCCTGCAGGTCACGGCGCACGCCATAGAGCATCTGGAACTCGAAGCGGTCACGGGCGATCCCCTGCTCCGTCGCGAAGCGCTTCGCCTCGGCCAGGATCGCCTCATCATGCGTGGCGATCCCGGGATAGTTGCCGTCGCTCAGCAAGCGATGCATGAGGCGCACGTAGTGCGCGTCCACGTCGGCCTTGACCGGATAGGCGACATCCTCCGGCTCCATGTAGGCGCCCTTGCAGAGCCGGACCCGCGCCCCGATGCGGATGAGGTGCTCAACGTCCTCGGTGGACCGCCGCAGGGCCGACTGGATCACCAACCCCGTGTTGGGTCGGAGCGCCTCGGGCACCTTCTGCTCATAGAAGTCGATCGTGCGCTGCGTGTAGGCCGACCCTTCCATGTCCATCCGGACGAAGGCGCCGACCTCGTGCGCGACCTCGAGGACGGCGGTGATGTTGCGCACCGCCAAGGCCTCGTCGATGTCGAGCCCCATCTGGGTCGGCTTGAGCGACGCGTTGACTTCCAGGCCAGCGGCCTTCATCCCGCGGAGGATGGCGATGTAGGCGTCGCGCGCGGCATTGGCCTCGGCCTCGGCATGGACACTCTCGCCGAGGAGGTCGAGGGAAGCGGTGATCCCCTTGGCCTGGAGCTCCTTGGCGGCGGCCTCGCCGGTGGAGATGGTCTCACCAGCCACGAAGCGCGAGGCAAACTTCTTCGCCAGCGGATTGCTGCGGACGAAGTTGAAGATGGACTTCCGCTCGGAGAGCCAGAGCAGGCCGGAACGCATCATCGCAGGGGCAGGCCTCGATATCGAGTACGTGGCGGGTCGTCAGGCGACCGCGATCGGCGGAAAAGTAGCCGGAGGGGGTCGCCTTGTGCCGGGGGCGCCAGTGCACCATCCTCCGGGATCGCCCCGCGCCACCCCCATCCCTCACCCTGACCGCCGTGCCCGGAGCCCCCTGCCTCTGTGACGACACCGCCACCGGTCGGCTACGCCAGAACCCTCGGGCTGTTCTCCGCCACGATGATGGTCATCGGCGGCATCATCGGGTCGGGGATCTTCCTCAACCCCTCGGTGGTTGCCGCGCGGATGGGAAGCCGGAACGGCACGCTCCTGGTCTGGGTGCTTGGGGCGGTGATTGCGCTGCTGGGTGCGTTTGTCTTTGCCGAACTCGGCCGGCGCCGGCCGCTCGCCGGGGGCGGGTACGCCTATCTGCGGGAGGCGTTCGGGCCACTCGCCGGATTCCTCTATGGCTGGGCGCTGCTGCTGATCATGGCGACCGGGGCGATCGCGGCGGTGGCGATGACCTTTGCCGGCTATGCCAGCGACCTCTTCGGGCTCCCCGCCGGGCAGCAACCCATGCTGGCCGCCAGCGCGATCCTCCTGCTGACGGCGATCAACGTGATCGGCGTGAAGCCGGCGGCATGGACGCAGAACGTCTTCACGCTGCTCAAGCTGCTGGCCATTGCGGTGCTGGTGGTCGCGGCCTTTTCGGCACCACCAGCGGTGAACCAGGCCGAGGCGCCAATCGCGGCGGGGTCGACACTGCTCAAGGTCGGCGCGGCACTCGTTCCGGTGCTGTTCGCCTTCGGTGGCTGGCAGCAGACCAACTTCATCGCCGAGGAGCTGCGCGACCCCGAACGGGATCTGCCGCGCGCCTTGATCCTCGGCGTCATCGGCGTCGTCGTGGCGTACCTGCTGGTGAACGTGGCCTACCTGCGCGTGCTTGGGCCGGCGGGACTGGCCGCGAGCCACGCGCCAGCGGCGGAGACGATGGCCGGCATCGCTGGCGAGAATGGGCGGCGGCTGATCGCCGCGGGGATCGTGGCGTCAACCTTCGGCTTTCTGAATCTGGTGATTCTCGTCTCGCCGCGCGTCTACCAGGCGATGGCACGTGACGGGCTCTTCTTTCGGTCGTTCGCTACCCTGCATCCGACGTGGCGCACGCCGGTCGCGGCGATTGTGGTGCAAGGGGTCTGGGCCATCGTCCTGCTGTTCTCGGGGACGTACGGTGCGCTGCTCGACTACGTGGTGTTTGCGGACTGGATATTCTTCGGCCTGACGGCAGCAACACTGTTTGCGCTGCGCCGGGCCGATGGTGACCGCGTGGTGCCGTTCCTCGTGCCGCTGCACCCATGGACCACGCTGGCCTTCGTGGCCGCTGCGGCCTATGTCGTCCTCGGTTCGCTCGCCTCCAATCCCGGCAATGCCCTCCGCGGCGGCGGTTTGCTGCTGCTCGGCATTCCGGTCTTCCTCTACTGGCGGCAGCGCGCCGCGACCCTATGACCTTCTCGCCCCGCACCATCATCGAACCGTTTCGCATCAAGAGCGTCGAACCGATTCGCCAGACGACGGCGGCGGAACGGCGTCTCGCCCTCGATGCCGCCCACCACAACCTCTTCCTGCTCCGTGCGCGCGATGTCCTGATCGACCTGCTCACCGACTCGGGGACCGGGGCGATGTCGTCGCGGCAATGGGCTGGGATGATGATCGGCGACGAGTCGTACGCCGGAGCGGACTCCTTCTATCGCTTCGAGGCTGCGGTGCAGCGGATCACCGGGCTCCGGCATGTGATCCCGACGCACCAGGGGCGGGCGGCCGAGCGGATCCTCTTCGGCACCGTGGTGCACGCCGGGCAGGTGGTGCCAAACAACACGCATTTCGACACCACGCGGGCCAACATCGAGGCCCGCGGCGCCACAGCCCTCGACCTGCCGATCACCGAAGGACGGCAGCCGTCCGTCTGGCATCCGTTCAAGGGCAACATGGACGTCGAGGCGCTTGATCGCGTGCTGACCGAGCACCAGGGGAAGGTCCCGCTGGTGATGTACACGGTGACCAACAATTCGGGCGGCGGGCAACCGGCATCGTTGGAGAACCTGCGCGCGGTGCGGGCGACCTGCAATCGCCATGGCGTGCCGCTCTTTCTCGACGCCTGCCGCTTCGCCGAGAATGCGTGGTTCATCAAGGAGCGCGAGCCCGGACACGAGCACGAGACGCCGACCGAGATCGCCCGGGCGATGTTCGCGGAGGTCGATGGCGCCACGATGAGTGCGAAGAAGGACGGGATGGCGAATATCGGCGGCTTCCTCGCCGTGAACGACGACGACCTCGCGCGGCGATGCCGAGACAACCTGATCCTGACCGAGGGCTTCCCGACCTATGGCGGCCTCGCCGGCTATGACCTCGAGGCGATCGCGATCGGACTGGATGAGGCGCTCAGCGAGGACTATCTCCGGTACCGGGTGCGTTCGGTCGCCTACCTCGCCGATCGGATGACGGCCGCGGGGATTCCGATGGTGACGCCGCCCGGCGGCCATGCGCTCTACATCGACGCCAAGGCGCTGTTGCCGCAGATCCCGCAAACCGAGTATCCGGCCTGGGCGCTCTCGTGCGTGCTCTACCTGGTGGGCGGGATCCGCTCGGTGGAAATCGGGTCGGTGATGTTCGGGCAGCAGCCAGACGGGACCGAGCAGCCGGCGGCGATGGAGTTGGTCCGGCTCGCGTTCCCGCGGCGCGTCTACACCCAGAGCCATGTAGACTATC
The DNA here is from genome assembly GCA_038326215.1 of Gemmatimonadales bacterium. Classification (GTDB taxonomy): domain Bacteria; phylum Gemmatimonadota; class Gemmatimonadetes; order Gemmatimonadales; family GWC2-71-9; genus Palsa-1233. Next base: position 10,695 of record JBBQJU010000038.1, read on the forward strand.
TGGCCGAGGTGCTGAGCTATGTCGGGGAGCGGCGGGACCGGATCCGCGGGATGCGGATCACCGCGCAGCCGCCCGCCCTACGGCACTTTTCGGCCCATCTGGCGCCGGCGCACGGGAGCATTTTCACGGAGTGAGGGGGGGTGGGACTGGCGAAATGGTGGTCGTCATGCGTGATTTCCCGAGTTGGCGGCGCCTTCGGGCGCGCCCCCGCGTTCCACACCCTCAAGTTGGTTAGTTGTCCCCGCGCCGATACTTCGCGCGACCGGGTTCGTGTGCTGATCCCCAGTGCCGCCCGCGCCCCTCATTCCCCGATCGAGATGACCATCGCCTCCCAGCATGTTTTCCGTGCCGTTGCCAGCCTGATGCTGACACACTCCAGCTGTACCCTCTCCTCGCCGTCTCACCCCACACGCGGGAGCGCCTCGTGAGCGATCCGCGTGGTGGTAATGGCGGTGGGCAGGGTGGCAAACCGCGGCGCCGCGGTGGGCGCGGTCGCGGTCGGCGGCCCGCGGGCGGGGGCGGCGGGGGAGGAACCCAGCACCTGGAGGGGCAGGGCGAAGGCGATGGCGGCACGGCGCTCGAGGAGGCACCCGCTGGCGGCAGCGGCACCCGGCAAGTCGAGGGTGTCCTCGAGCTGACCGAACGGGGCGGTGGTTTCCTGCGTTCCCGCGCGTCGAGCTACCTCCCCACCGGGCAGGACGTCTTCGTGCCGCAATCGGTCATTGCCCGGCACAAGCTCCGCCCGGGTGATGAGATCACCGGCGAGGCGATCGCGCAGCGCAACGGCAAGGGGCCGGCGCTCGAGAAGGTGCTGTCGCTCTTCGGCCGCGATCCGGCCGATTGCCTCAGCCGTCCCGATTTCAATCGCCTCACCGCCTCGCACCCGAAGGAGCGCCTTCGGCTGTCCGCGCTCGGGCCGGTCGGGCGGGGCGCCGACATCACCGCCGCGATGGTCGACCTCCTCTGCCCCCTCGGCAAGGGACAGCGCGCCCTCGTGGTCGCCCCAGCGAAGGCCGGCAAGACCACCCTCCTCACGGCGATCGCCCGCGGCATCATCACCAACCAGCCAGACGCCACGGTCTACATCCTCCTCGCCGACGAGCGGCCGGAAGAAGTGACCGAGATGGAGATGGCGAATGCCGGCGAGGTGATCGCCTCGTCGTTTGACCACGGCGCCGCACGGCACGTGGCGGTGGCCGAGATGACTCTGGAGCGGGCGCGGCGCCGGGTGGAGCTGGGGGAGGACGTCGTGATCATCCTCGACTCGCTCACCCGGCTGGCGCGCGCCTACAACAATATCGACCGCGGCTCGGGGCGCACGCTCTCGGGCGGCATCGGCGCCGAGGCGATGGAGCGCCCCAAGCGCTTCTTCGGCAGCGCGCGCGCGGTGGACCCGCGGGTGGGGAAGGGCTCGCTGACGATCATCGCCACGGCGCTGATCGACACCGGCTCGAAAGCCGACGAAGTGATTTTCGAGGAGTTCAAGGGGACCGGCAACGCCGAAATCGTGCTGAGCCGCGAGTTGGCGGAGCGGCGGATCTTTCCGGCGATCGACGTCGCCGCGAGCGGGACGCGCCGCGAGGAGTTACTGCTCGACCCGAAGTCGCTGGAACGCGCGCACGCGCTGCGCCAGGCGACCGCGGACCTCCCGACCAGCAAGCAGATCGAGGTGGTCCGCGAGCTGCTGCAGCGCGGGATCTAGTCGGCCATTCAGCCGGGTCCGACTAGAACTCGCGCTTCTTCATTTCCTTGAAGAGGAAGGACCGGTCGGTGTCCTCGGGGACCTCAGGACGCTTGGTAGCTTCCAGCGTGGGGTCCACGAAGCGCCGATTCTTGTCCTTCTCGGTCCGCGCCACGCCAGTCACCTTCTTGACCAACTTGTCGAGCTGCTTGTCCTTCATCGTTCCCTCGTGGTGATGGTCCTGCCCGGCCGCCGGGCGACCCTGAAGGTCTAGCGGGGTGGGGCCGGGGGGCGCAACCGTGGCGCCCTACGGCCAGTGGCTGGTCACCTTGGCCGACGTGATGTAGTCGAGCTTCGGGAAGTTCTCCTGCAGGTACCCATTCCCCACACTCATGATCTTCCGCTGATCCGGCGCCTCGCCGTAGCCCTGGAAGATCTTGTCCAGCACCTCGACCCCGCTGGTGATCTCGGCGAACGGCGGGAAGCCGAAGCCGTCGGCCGCGTCCAGCATCAGCCCGTTGTCGACGGTATTGAAGAAGAGCTGGGAGGTGCGGCTGTTCTGGCCCGCCCGGGCGAAGACGACGGTGCCCCGACGGTTGGTCACCGTCACGGTGTCATCGGCGATTGGCGCAGCTTCCCACTTGGCTGAGGCCTTCGGGTCGCCAGAGAGCCCGAACTGGACCACGAAGCCCGGGACCACACGGAAGAAGCGGACGTTATCGTAGAAGCCCTCGCTCACCAGCCGATGGAAACGGTCGACGCCGTGGGGTGCCCAGGCGCGACGGCTCCGCAACGTGATGGTGCCGACGCTCGTTTCCATCGCCACGTCGAAGGAATCCGGCGCCGCCGGATCGGAGGTCATGGCGCCCTGACGGGCACAGCCGGTCGAGGCGAGGAGGAGCGCGGCAAGGGCGACGGTGGATCGGGTCAGTCGGCTCATGTCAGAAACTCGTGCAACAGGGCATGGAAGTGGTGGACACCGTTCTCGCGCAGGGCGGAATAGCGGCCGCGGTCGTACACGCGCGAGCGGAGATTCTGCTGGACTCGCTCGCAAATTTCAATGTCTTCGTCCTGAATCTCGTCGCTGAAGGCAATCAGCGAGGTCCACCTCGGGTCGGTGGCCGCATCGACCGGCGGATCGACGGCGTACCATTCGAAGATTACCTCGCAGCGATCGTGGCCGCGCGGGACAATCACGTTGGTCTGCATCTGGCCTTGGTAGATGTTGAGCATCACGTTGGGGAAACACCAGTAGTATTGGGCATCGTCTCCCTCCCCCGTCGGCACGTACACGCGCTCGGGCCCGTGCCCGGCGCGGAGTGGCGCATGCTGGAGCGACCAGTAGCGGTGGGGTTCCACACGGTAGGCGTCGTAGTCGAGCTCCTTGTAGAGCCCCGGATGCACCGCCGGAAGGTGATACCCCTCGAGATAGTTGTCGACGTAGACCTTCCAGTTGCACTCGACGGTCCAGCGCTTCTGCATCACGAAGCGCATCGCCTCGTCGCCGATCTGGGCGGTCACGAAGCTGCCCGGTTCGGCGAGATCGGCGACGCGCCCCACCAGCTGCCAGGTGCGTCCGAAGATTCGCTCCTCCTCGAGCGCCAGATATGTCGGGTCGACATAGAGGCGCGAG
>JBBQJU010000039.1:0-13568 GCA_038326215.1 Gemmatimonadales bacterium
TGCTGCATCCGGCCCCGCCAGACGGGCCAACCCGCGAGGCGCTCGTTCGTCGGACCGATCAGTTGCTCGTGCTCACCCACCCCGCCATCGCCGCCCCGATCGCCACGGGCGAGATGGACGGACGCGCCTGGGTCATCGATCCGATTCCACCTGGCATGCCGCTGCTGCAGCGACTCGCCGATCGGGGCACGCTCCCCCTCCGCGAGGCGATCAGTATCCTCCGCGACGTGGCGCGCGCCCTCGCGGCGCTCCACCGGCGGGAGCTGACGCACGGTCGTCTCTGGGCGGGGACCGTGATGCTCGACCGTCGCGGCACGGTGCTGACCTCCTTCGGATTGGTTGCTGATGCCACGCCCAAGGATGATCTCCATGCCCTCGGGGCACTCGCGTGGGAAATGTTGGTCGGCTTACCGCCCCAGGCGGTTGGCGGCTCGCCCCTCCGCAGCTATCGCCCGTCTGCCCCGGCCGAGTTGGAGCGGCTGGTTGGTGGGCTGCTTGCGCTGGATGGTGAGCCCAAGCCAGGTCGGGCCGAGGATGTGCTGGATATCCTCGACCATTTCCCGCCGCTGACGCCGGAGCCGATCGCCGACTTTCTCGATGGGGTCGCCGCGGGCGGGGGCCGGCGGAACCGCCGTCGCCGTGGGCTCATGGTGACCATCGGCTCCCTGCTGGGGCGCCTCCGGGGCAGCTGAGGGCCGAATCACTTTCCCGGCACTCCCCACTCGGCTATTTTATAGAGATGTTCATAAACGATTCTCAGAAGGAAGCAGATTAGTGGCACGTACCAGACGTCGCGGTGGAACCAACGTCGCACCACCGTCAGAAGCAGCGGTCCTCCCAGGTCCCGCCGGCACCTCCGTAGCTCGCCCCGCTGGACGCACGTACGGCTCCCATCGTGAATGGCTTCTGGCCAGACACGGCTCGGTGTGCGCGTATTGTGGCGCCAAAGTCCCGCCGGAAACCATCACGCTCGACCATGTCCGGCCGCGTCGTGGCCAGTCGGCGTACGATCGGCCCGACAACCTGGTCCTCGCCTGCCGCCCCTGTAACGCCGCCAAGGCAGATATGCCGCTGTTGGCATTCCTGATGGCGCGCCGGGCCCGCGGTGTCTTCCTGCTGCACTACGGCGATCACCTCTCCGATCCGCTGAAGGAGCTGGTGCGGAAGTCGAGTGAACGGCCGTTGTTGGCGCCGGATAACAGGTAGTCGTTTGTTGTAGGTCGTAGGTCGAACGAAGGCCGGCTTCCCAATGAGGAGGCCGGCCTTCATGACGTACGACCGACGACTGCGGACCTAGGACCGATTGACGCCCAACGCCTCCGCCACAATCCGTGCCTGTTCCGCCTTGTGCGCCGAGAGATACCCCTCGGCCGGCGAGGCGCGCTCGGGGCGGCCGATATAGCGGATCGTGACGGCGCTTGGCAGCAACGTGCGCATCCGCGGCTCGATGAAGGTCCACGCCCCCATGTTGCGCGGCTCTTCCTGGACCCACGCCACGTCGGTCAGCGAGGGGTATCGCGAGAGCAGTTCCTTGACCTCGCGTTCCGGGAAGGGATACAGCTGCTCGATCCGGGCGATCGGCGGGCGATCATCGCCCAGCTTGGCCGCTTCCTCGACGAGATCGTAGTAGACCTTGCCGGTGCAGAGGAGCAGGGTGCGCGCGGCAGCACGGCGTCCGTCCGTCGAGGGATCGTCGAGCACGGTCTCGAAGCGGCCCGCCGAGAGGTCGGCGAGCGAACAACTCGCGGCCGTCGCGCGGAGCAAGGACTTCGGGGTCATCACCACCAGCGGCCGACGGATCGCCCACTTCGCCTGGCGGCGCAACACGTGGAAGTACTGTCCCGAGGTGGAGCAGTTCACCACCCGGATGTTCCCCTCCGCTGCCGATTGCAGGAAGCGCTCGACGCGGCCACTCGAATGCTCCGGACCTTGGCCCTCATAGCCGTGAGGCAGCAGCAAGGTCAGCCGCGAGGTGACGCCCCACTTCGAGAGACTCGACGCGATGAACTGGTCGAGCATCACCTGGGCGCCGTTGACGAAGTCGCCAAACTGCCCTTCCCAGAGGACCAGCGCCTCGGGGGCCGCCGTGGCGTACCCATACTCGAAACCGATCGCCGCCAATTCGGAGAGCGGCGAGTTGTACACTTCGAGCGGCGCGGAGGCGCCGGGCAGCGCCTGCACCGGCGCGAAGACGGCGCCGTTCACCGCGTCGTGCAGCACCAGGTGGCGGTGTGAGAAGGTACCGCGCCCGACATCCTGGCCGGTCAGGCGGATCGGTGTGCCTTCGACAAGCAGTGACGCGAAGGCCAGCGCTTCGGCATGCCCCCAGTCGATCCCGTGGGGCTCGATCAGCGCACTGCGACGCTTCTCGAGCTGCTTGACGAGCTTCGGATGCACCGTGAAGCCGGCCGGCCACGAGAGCAATTGCTCATTGAGCGACGCAATCATCTCCGCTGGCAGCGCGGTCTCGAGTTCGCCGGCCACGCCGGCGTCGCGCGCCGGCTCGGCGACGGCCGCCGGGCGGCCGATCGACGACTTGAACGACGTCTGGATCTCGACGAAGCGGTCGTAGGTGCGGGTCGCCATCGCGTCCCCCTCGTCGGCGCCGATCACGCCGGCGGCCGCGAGCTGGTTGGCGTACAGCGCGCGCACCGTCGCCATCTCCTTGATCCGTGCGTACATCACCGGCTGCGTGTAGCCCGGCTCATCAGTCTCGTTGTGCCCGTGTCGACGATACCCTACGAGGTCGATGAGGACATCGTCCTCGAACTTCACGCGGTAGGCCATCGCGAGCCGTACCGCCGCGAGGCACGCCTCCGGATCGTCGGCGTTGACATGGATGATCGGGATGTCGAAGCCCTTGGCGAGATCCGACGCCCAGCGCGTCGAGCGGCCATCGCGCGGGTCGGTGGTAAAGCCGACCTGGTTGTTCGCGATCAGATGGACACTGCCGCCGGTGTGGTAGCCTGCGAGATCGCCGAGGTTCAGCGTCTCGGCCACGACCCCCTGGCCCGGGAACGCTGCGTCGCCATGGATGATCACCGGCAGCGCGGCCGTGGTATCGACCACCGCTTCCCGGCCGCGACGATTGGTCTGCGCCGCGCGCGCACGCCCGTCGACCACCGGCCCGATGAACTCGAGGTGACTCGGGTTCGAGAGCAGTGAGACGGTGATCGCCTTGCCCCCGGTGGTGACGAAGGCGCCCTCGGCACCGTGATGGTACTTCACGTCGCCGGTCCCGCCGTCCGGGGTCATCCCGCCCGTCGGCTGCTTGGCGCCCTCGAACTCGGCAAAGAGTGCCTCGTAGGGGCGACCGACGGTGTGGACCAGCACGTTCAAGCGGCCGCGATGCGCCATGCCGAGCACCACGTCGCGTGCCCCGGCTTCGGCGGCGAGCTCGATGGTGAGATCGAGCATCGGCACCATGATGTCGAGCCCCTCGATCGAGAAGCGCTTGGCGCCGAGATAGGCCTTGCCGAGGAAGCGCTCGAGCCCCTCGACCTGTGTGAGCCGCTCGAGAAGTGCCCGCTGGGCGTCCGGGGTGAGCGGCTGGCGGTGGGCACCCGATTCGATCTGCTGGCGCAGCCAGACGCGCTGCTCGTGCGAGGCGATGTGCTCGACTTCATAGGCGATCGTCCCGCAGTAGGTCGCCTGCAGATGGGGCAGCGCCTCGCCGAGCGTCGTCCCGGGGACGGCGATGCGCAGCACGTCGGTCGGGATCGTCGCCATGGTGGCGTCGTCGAGGCCGACGGTCGCCGGGACCAACGCGGGATCGCCCACCGGCGGCGTGCCGAGGGGATCGAGGTGCGCCGCCAGGTGCCCATGCGTACGGAAGGCCTTGATCAGCGCCATCCCGGCGGCGACGTCCTGCAGTTGCGCCGAGGAGGTCGTGGTCGGTGCGCCGGCGATCGGCATCATGCCGGTCCACCCGGCGGACGCCGGGGGGGCGTTGCGCAGCGCCGACGGGACCGAGTCGGCGCGCGGTGCGGGGACCGTAAGCGTGAAGGCCGCGAAGATTTCCTCGTAGAAGCCGTGCTCACCCTGAAGAAACTGGTCGACCAATTTGAGGAAGTTGCCCGACTCCGCCCCCTGAATCACTCGGTGGTCATACGTCGAGGTGATCATCATCACCTTGGCGATGCCGAGCGTGGCGATCTGTTCCTTCGACATGCCGCTGAACTCGGGCGGATAGGCGATTGCGCCGGTGGCGAAGATCGTCCCCTGTCCGGGCATCAGCCGCGGGACGGAGGCGACCGTGCCGAGCCCGCCGGGATTGGTCAGCGTCATGGTGGCGCCGGCGAAGTCGTCGGGCATCAGCTTGTTGGTACGCGCCTTCTCGACCAACCCCTCATAGGTGATCAGGAAGTCGGCGAAGGTCATCGTGTCGGCCCGCTTGAGCACCGGCACCATCAGCCCGCGGCTGCCGTCCTTCCGCTCCACGTCCACGGCGAGGCCGAGGTGGACGTGCTCCGGGACCAGCTTGTAGGCATCGGCGCCGCTCTTGAGGACACCGGTGCCCATCACCGGGAACTGCTTGGCCCCCTGGACCAGCGCCCAGGCGATCACGTGGGTGAAGGAGAGCTTCTCGCTCCGACCAGCCGCCTTCAGCTGGCTGTTGAGCTCCGCACGCCGTGCTTCGAGCACCCGCACCGCGAGCTCGCGGAAGGTCGTCGCGGTCGGGATGGCGAGCGAGGCGTCCATGTTCCGGGCCAACGCGGCCGCCGGACCCTTCAGCTGGACGGCGTGGGCCGGGACGGGGACGTCAGGGGTCGCGGCAGGTGGTGCGCTGGGAGCCGTCGCACTCAGGACGGCGGCCGGCCGCTCGAACGGGACGGGGGTCTGTTCCTCGAGTAGCGCCTCGAAAATGGCCTCGGCCGGAAGGCCGATCTCGGGCTGCTCGGATTCGTTCGGATGCACGGCTTCTCCGGCTAGGCGTCAGCCTGACAAGATAATCGGGGATTCGGGGGGTGAACGGTGAACCGTTCACCCCACCCACCCACCCGCTAGATTTCGCTCCATGCTTCCTCCCGCCCCAGGCCGCCGCGCCGTGGTCATCGCCGGACTCCGGACTCCGTTTGCCAAGTCGGGGACGGTGCTGCAGGATGTGACCGCCGCCGATCTCGCCCGTCACTGCACCCGTGAACTGCTGTATCGCACCGAGCTCCCGGGCGACGAGGTCGACGAGGTGATCTACGCGCAGGTGGTGCCGTCGCCCCTGCTGCCCAACGTCGGGCGCGAGGTGTCGCTGCTGCCGCAGTTGCCGCGGACCGTGCCGGCCTACACGCTGAATCGCGCGTGTGCCTCCGGCGCGCAGGCGATCTGCAACGCCGCCGATCAGATCATGGCGGGCCATGCCGACGTGATTCTCGCCGGCGGGGTCGAAACGCTCTCCGATGTCCCGATCCTCCACACCCGCAAGTTCGCGCAGATCCTCGTCTCCGCCGCGAAGGCGCGGTCACTCGGCGATCGCCTCGGCCTCTTCGCGCAGGTCCGCGGGCGCGATCTCGTGCCGGTGTCGCCGGCGATCGCCGAACCAAGCACCGGGCAGAGCATGGGGCAGTCGGCCGAGAAGATGGCGAAGGAGAATCGGATCTCCCGTGAGGCGCAGGACGAACTCGCCGTCATGAGCCACCAGCGCGCTGCCGCAGCGACCGCCGATGGTCGGCTCGCGATGGAGATCGCGCCCTGGTTCGGTGGCCGGGGAATGGATCAGGTGGTGGACAGCGACAACCTGATTCGTCCCGAGACCTCGCTCGACGCGCTCGCCAAGCTCAAGCCGGTGTTCGATCGCACCTACGGCTCGGTGACGGCCGGCAACGCCTCGGCGCTCACCGATGGCGCCGCGACCACCTTGCTGATGAGCGAGGAGAAGGCGCATGCGCTGGGCTATCGGCCGCTCACCGCGATCCGGGCCTACGCCGTCGCGGCCGTCGATCCGGGGTGGCAGTTGCTGATGGGCCCGGCGTACGCGGTGCCGATCGCCCTCAAGCGCGCCGGCATTTCGTGGAATGATCTCGGGCTGGTCGAGATCCACGAGGCGTTCGCGTCGCAGGTGCTCTCCAACATCCAGGCATGGGGCTCGGCCGATTGGGCGCGTCGCCTCGGATTGCCCGGCGTCGTCGGCGAGGTCGATTGGAGTCGCACCAACGTGATGGGTGGGTCGCTCGCGATCGGGCATCCCTTCGCCGCCACCGGAGCACGCCTGGTGACCTCGCTCTCGAACGAGATGGCGCGCCGGGATGTCCAGTTCGGTCTGATCTCCATCTGCGCACAGGGCGGGATGGGCTTTGCCATGGTCCTGGAGCGGGTCGGATGAGCGCCTTTTCAGTGGAACGGCGCGGCGGCGTGGCGATCGTCACCTTCGACACGCCCAACGAGAGCGTCAACAAGATCAGCAAGGCGGTGGGCTGGGAGTTCGAGGACCTGCTTGGTCGCCTCGCGACCGACGAGCCCGTGAAGGCGATCGTCCTCCGGTCCGGGAAGCCCGACAGCTTCATCGCCGGGGCCGACATCGAGGAGTTCGTCGCGCTGCGCAGTGTCGAAGAGGCGCAGCGCCTCTCGCGCGATGGGCAGCTGCTGATGCAGAAGGTGGCGGACTCGCCCAAGCCGATCGTCGCCGCGATTCACGGCGCCTGCGTCGGCGGCGGGATGGAGCTGGTGCTCGCCTGCCGCTATCGCGTGGCGTCTGACCATCCGAAGACGCTGCTCGGACTGCCGGAGGTCCAGCTCGGCCTCCTCCCCGGCGCCGGCGGATCGAATCGGCTGCCGCGGCTGATCGGGCTGCGTGCGGCGCTCGACATCATCCTGGCCGGGAAGAACGAGCGCGCCAAGAAGGCCTACACGCTCGGCATGGTCGACGAGCTGGTACCCGAGTCGATTCTGCTTGACACCGCGATCGCGGCCGCCGAGCGTCTTGCCCGCGGCTGGAAGCCGTCGCGGAAGGGGCGTGGTATCAGCGGGGCACTGCTCGACGGCACGCCACTCGGGCGACTCGTGGTATATGGCAAGGCGAAGGAAGCGGTCACGAAGAAGACCGGTGGCAACTATCCGGCGCCGCTGCGCGCGCTTGAGGTGGTGCGGACCTCGCTGGAACATGGCATGACGCGCGGCCTCGAGGCCGAGGCGCAAGCGTTCGGTGAACTGGCAATGACCGATGTGTCGCGCCGATTGGTCGAGATCTTTTTCGCGACCACCGCGATCAAGAAGGATGATGGGGTGCCGGCTGGTGCGGGGCGCGCCACCAAGGTGCGCCGGATCGGGGTTGTCGGCAGCGGCTTCATGGGTGCGGGCATCGCCGGCACAGCGGCACTCGAAGCCCATGTCGAGGCGCGCTTGCGGGATGCCGACCTGTCACGCGTCGGCAAGGGAATCAAGGCGGCTACCGACCTCATGACGGCGCGTCTCAAGCGCCGGCGGATGACGCCGCACGAATTCCAGCGCACTCGCGCCCTCCTCTCGGGGACCGCCGACTTCTCGGGCTTCGGCGGGGCGCAGATCGTGATCGAAGCCGTCTTCGAGGAACTGAACGTGAAGCGCCAGGTGCTGGCGGAGATCGAGGCCGCGGTGCCGCCGCAGGTGATCATCGCCACCAACACCTCGACGATCCCCATCCAGGACATCGTGGCCGGCGCGCAGCATCCGGAGCGGGTGCTCGGCATGCACTTCTTCTCGCCGGTTGAGAAGATGCCGCTCCTCGAAGTGATTCCGACCCCACTGACCTCCGCCGACGCCATTGTCACGGCCGTCCAGTTCGGGCGGGCCATGGGGAAGACGGTGATCGTCGTCGCCGACTCGCCCGGCTTCTGGGTCAACCGCATCCTCTCGCCCTACATCAACGAGGCGGGATTTCTGCTCGAGGAGGGCGTGCCGATCGAGACGATCGACCAGGCCATGACGGCATGGGGCTTCCCGGTCGGCCCGGTCGCGCTGCTCGACGAAATCGGCCTCGATGTCGGGGAGAAGGCGGGGAAGGTGATGTACCAGGCGTTCGGGGAGCGGCTCACGCCGTCGAAGGTGATCGCCGCCATGCGCGGCGATGACCGCCTCGGTCGCAAGAACGGGCGCGGATTCTACTTCTACAAGGACGGCCACAAGACCGGTGCCGACGGCTCCGTCTTTCAGTTGCTGGGCGTGCGCCCCGCCGGCGAGGTCGATGTCGAACGGGTCCAGGAGCGTCTGGTCTACGCCATGCTGAACGAGGCGGCGATGGCGATGAGCGAGGGCGTGGTGCGCATTCCGCGCGACGCCGATATCGGTGCCATCTTCGGGATCGGCTTCCCGCCGTTCCGCGGGGGCCCGCTGCGTACGCTCGACGCCATCGGGGCCGCCGAAGTGGTCGCCACGCTCGAACGATTGGAGGCCGCCCACGGCCCGCGGTTCCGCGCGGCGCCCGTGCTCGAGGAGATGGCCCGCATCGGCGGCCGTTGGTACCCGGCCGACGTTCGCTGACCCCGCTCCGCCGGCGCGCCGTCCTCGCGCTCCTTGCGGCAGGCGCCATCGTCTGGCTGCTGGCGCGCCAAGGGAGTCAATTCTCGATCGTGGGCTTGGAGGGACCCGCCTCCTCGGCACTCGGGCCACTGCTCCCGGCGCTGTCGGCCGGCCTCACCATCGCGATCTCCCTCGTCATCGTTGATGTCGTGGGCGGACCGGTTGTGGCCGTGCTCGCCGCGATCTGCATCCTCGTCCTCCCGGATTTCCTCCCGCTGCATCGCACGTCCCTCATCGGTCCTCCGCTCCTCGCCACCACCATCGGCATGTTGGCGGTGATGCTGGCGGCGCCGCGCTTCTCGTTGGCGTATGGTGCCGTCGCCGCCATCGGGGCCGTCTGGGTGTCGCCGCAGGCGATCGGGTTGGTGCCGGCTGCGGTTGCCTGGGCGCTGTGGCAACCCACCGGGCAACGCGGTCGCCTGACGCGCGCGGCGCTCTCGCTGCTGCCGTTCGGGATCGCCGTTCTGGTCACGCTCGTGGCTGGGAGCGCCTGGACCACGCCGATCGTCCTCGGTTGGCGTGGTGGACTTGATGCCCCGCTCGGGTCGATCGGCCACGTGCTCGCCACCCAACAGGTGCCGGCGATCACCTCGTTGTCACTGCGCTGGGTCATGGTCGCGGACACGACGCTGATTCTGCTCGCGCTTGCGGTGCTGGCATGGCGTCGCGCCAGTGAGGCGTCGACCCCGGAGCGCCCCCGTCGGTTCTATCCCGCCGTGCTGGTCCTGGCGATCGGCGTCGCCGGAGGCTTGCTCGCCCACGCGATGCTGCTGCCCGAGGCGCCCCTCCCGAGCGTCGAGACGGCGATCTCGCTCGCGGTGCTCGCAACACTGACCACGGCGGTGTCCGTCTCGGTCCTCTGGCCCAGCTGGCGCTGGTGGGGCAAGGGAATCGCGGTGGTGTTGCTCGCCGGATGGCTCGGTGCGGCTGTCCTCGGCTAGAATCCAGCATGACACCAACCACCCTCCGCTCCGCGACGATTGCCGATGTCCCGCTGATCCTCGATCTGATCCGTGGGCTTGCCGAGTATGAACGCCTCCCCAACGAAGTCGTCGCGACGGAAGCCGGGTTGCGCGCGTCGCTCTTCGGCCCGGTCGCCGCGGCCGAGGTCGTGATCGCCGAGGTCGACGGCACGGCCGCTGGCTTCGCGCTCTTCTTCCACAACTACTCGACCTTCCTCGGCCGCCGCGGCCTCTGGCTCGAGGACCTCTTCGTGCGGCCCGCCTTCCGCGGCCAGGGGATTGGCCGAGCGCTGCTGCGGCATCTCGCCGAGGTGGCGGTGGCGCGGGGTTGCGGTCGACTCGAATGGTCGGTGCTCGACTGGAACGAGCCGGCCATCGGCTTCTATCGCTCGCTTGGTGCCGTCCCGATGAACGAATGGACCACCTTCCGGGTCACCGGTGATGCACTGAACACGTTGGCGGGACAGTGACGACTCGTCCGGTGTGGGACGACACCGGCTGGCACGGACTCCCCAGACTCGAGGACATCGTGACCGCGGACGTCTGTGTCGTCGGCCTCGGTGGTAGCGGACTCGCTGCCGTCGACGAACTGCTCGATCTCGGGATGCGGGTGGTGGCGGTCGATGCCGGCATCGTCGCGGGCGGGGCCGCCGGTCGCAACGGTGGTTTCCTCCTCGCCGGTCCGGCGGACTTTCACCACGATGCGGTGGCCGCGCATGGACGCGAGCGGGCAGTCGCGCTCTACCGCCGCACGCTCGCCGAGATGGAGCGGATGACCGCCGAGACGCCCGGTGCCATTCGCCGTGAGGGGTCGTTGCGCGTGGCGGAAAGTCCCGAGGAACTCGACGATTGTCGAGCGCAACTGGTGGCGATGCAGGCCGATGGGCTCCCCGCCGAATGGTATCGCGGCCCCGAGGGCGAAGGACTGCTGATTCCAACCGACGGTGTCTTCCAGCCCCTGCGACGCTGTCGCGAGCTCGCGGTGCGCGCTGTCGAGCGCGGGGCGCGGTTGTATGAACAGTCTGCCGCGGTCGAGATCGCCGGGCATGAGGTGGTTACCGCCGAGGGGAGTGTGATGTGCGGTGTCGTGATCGTGGCGGTCGATGGTCGGCTCGAGCGGCTCCTGCCGGAGTTGGCGGGTCGTGTGCGCACGGCACGCCTGCAGATGCTGGCGACGGCGCCAACTGACGAAATCCGTACACGATTCGCCGTCTATTCGCGCTATGGTTACGAATACTGGCAGCAGCTCGACGATGGCCGTGTGGCGCTGGGAGGCATGCGCGACCGGGGTGGGGAGGGCGAATGGACCGACGTGGCCGAGCCGGCCGAACCGGTCCAGTCGCTGCTCGAGGCCCATCTGCGGGAGCGCATTGGCGTCCACGCACCGATCACGCATCGCTGGGCGGGCGTGGTGGGATACACACCCGATGGCCTGCCGCTCTTCGAGCAGGTCCGTCCGCGTGTCTGGGCGATCGGTGGCTACTGCGGGACCGGGAATGTGGTGGGGGCCATCTGCGGGCGTGCCTTGGCACAGCTGGTGGTGGATGGCGCCTCCCCCGATGCGGAGCTTTTCCGGCGATGAAGAAGCGCAGCGGCGGACTCGTCTATTCGACCGATACCGGCCGCACCTGCCCGACCTGTCGGCGCGGTGTCGCCGAGTGCCGCTGTCGGGAAAACGGCCCGCCGCCGAAGAGTGACGGGGTGGTGCGCGTCGGCCGCGAAACCAAGGGGCGGAAGGGTGCCGGGGTGACCCTGGTGACCGGCGTCCCGCTCACAGGCGATGCCCTTGATGCTCTGGCCAAGTCGCTGAAACAACGCGTCGGCTCTGGTGGTACGGTCAAGGACGGCGTGATCGAACTGCAGGGCGATCATCGGGACGTGGTGGTCGCGGAACTCGCCAAGAAGGGTTGGACCGTGAAGCGTGTCGGCGGCTGAGACTTGCCCCCCATGCGCTCCGGCAGCATCCTCTGACATCCCCCACTCAGGAGTACCCCCCATGTTGAAGCGTCTGATCGCCCCTCTCGCCCTGGTGGCGATGCTGGCAACGCCCGCAGTTGCGCAGGACAAGCCGAAGAAGATGGACGAGATGAAGATGGACGGCATGAAAATGATGCACAGCGAGCCGCCCAGCGATCTCATGCCGCTGCTCCATCAATACCTCGATTGGTTCGCCAAGGGCGCCGAGCAGATGCCCGAAGCGAACTACAGCTTCAAGCCGACGCCGGAGATCCGCTCCTTCGGTGAACTCGTCGGGCACATGGCCAACAGCAACTTCATGATTTGCGCGGGCATCAAGGGCGAGAAGAGCCCGGCCACGACCGATTTCGAGAAGGTGACCGCGAAGGCCGCGCTGGTGAAGGGCGTGCAGGATGCGCTGACCTACTGTCACGCCGTGCAGACGTGGGCCAATGACCACCCGCACGACAAGGTCGACCTCTTCGGGATGAAGGGGAGTGTCACCTGGGCACTGGCCTTCAACATCGCCCACAACGCGGAGCACTATGGCAACATGGTGACCTACATGCGGATGAAGGGGATGACCCCGCCGTCAAGCCAGGGCAACTGAGATCGCCGCCAGGCGGATGCCCCATCCGTTGGTACTGATGCTGGGGGGCGTGGCTGTCGCGGCCGCGCTCACTTGGCTGGTGCCGGCCGGCGAGTATCAGCGCGTGGTGGACGCCGCCACCGGACGCACCATCGCGGTGGCCGGCACCTATCATGGCGTCCCCGCCACGCCGGTCGGGATCTTCGCCGGCGTCATGGCGGTACCGCGCGGGATCGCCGACGGGATCGAAGTGATTCTGACCATCTTCCTGGTGGGCGGGGCGTGGTATCTCGTCGACAAGATCGGCACCCTCGGGCGCGCCGTGAACGCGCTCGCCTCGCGCCTTCGCGAGGGGAGTCTCCTCGCCCTCCCGATGCTGATCCTCTTCTTCTCGATGATGGGCGCCGCCGAAAATATGCAGGAGGAGATCATCGCGCTGATCCCCGTGCTGCTGGTCCTCGGCAGCCGACTCGGCGTCGACGCCGTCACCATGGTGGCCGCCAGCGCCGGCGCCGCGATCATCGGCAGCGCCTTTGGGCCGACCAATCCGTTCCAGGCCGGGATCGCGATGAAGCTCGCCGAGTTGCCGACTCTCTCCGGTGGCGCCCTCCGGACGGCGATGTGGCTGGCTGGGACGGCGCTCTGGACCGCGTGGACACTGCGCTGGGCCAATCGCCATCGGGTGCCGGCCGCGAGCGCCGAGATGACGCACGCCCCGCTCACCCTGCGCGACGGTCTCATTCTCGCCTGTGTCACGGTGCCGCTCGCGGTCTACATCTATGGCGCCCTGCAGCTCGACTGGGGCTTCAACCAGCTCTCGGCCGCCTACTTCATCGGCGCCATCGCGGCCGGCGTGATCGCGAGGCTGACGCTCGACGACACCATCGTCGGCTACCTCGAGGGGATGCAGCTACTGCTCCCGGCCGCGCTGTTGGTCGGCGTGGCGCGCAGTATCACCGTCGTGCTGCAGGATGGCCACATCATCGACACCATCCTCTACGCGATGGCGACGCCCCTCGCCAACGTCTCCACGACGGCGGCGGCGCTGCTCATGGTCCCGCTGCACGCCCTGCTGCATGTGCCCGTCTCGAGCGTCAGCGGTCAGGCCGCGCTGACGATGCCGATCATGGTCCCCCTCTCGGACCTCCTCGGCGTCTCGCGCCAGGCCACTGTGCTCGCCTACCAGGTGGGTGCCGGCCTCTGCGAGCTGCTGACGCCGACGAATGGCGCCCTCATGGCCGTGCTGCTCGCCGCCAAGGTGCCCTTCGGGGACTGGCTCCGCTTCGCCACCCGCGGCTATCTGGTGATGCTGCTGGTCGGCATCATCGGTATCCTCGTCGCCGTTCGCTGATCGCCCCTCGCCACTCGCTGCTCGAGTCTTCCCGCATGCATTTCAGTTTCAACCGCGACATCCGCTTCGCCCAGACGCTCCCCTCGCGCCTCTATGTCGACCCGACATATCTGGCGCTCGAGGAGGAGCGAATCTTCGGACGCACCTGGCAGCTGGTGGGGCGCGTCGCCGATCTCGCCGAACCGGGCAGCTTCGTGACCGCCCAGATCGGCGACGAGGCGAT
>JBBQJU010000040.1:0-13562 GCA_038326215.1 Gemmatimonadales bacterium
CATCGAGGCAGGCGTCGACGTGATCGACCTCGGCGCGGGCGATTCGGATGGGCCACCGCCCAAGGCCGTCGTCGATGCACTGAAGCAGGCGCTCGATGTGACGGCGAACCACAAGTACGGTTTCCAGCAGGGACTCCCTGCTTACCGGGAAGCGGCCGTGCGCTGGGTGGAGCGCCGCTTCGGGCAGCGCTTCGACGCGTACACCGAGATGCTCCCGTTGATCGGGTCGAAGGAGGGACTGTCGCACCTGCCGATGGCGGTGTGCAATCCCGGCGACGTCGCGATCATCCCGGAGCCAGGGTATCAGGCGTACGTCGGTGGCTCGATGCTCGCTGGCGCGGAGCCGGTGATCGTGCCACTCCGTCCGGAGCACAACTTCCTGGTGGAGCTGGATACGCTTCCTGAGGAGACGTTGCGCCGCGCCAAGGTCGTGTTCGTCAACTATCCGAACAACCCCACGGCCGCGGTCGCCTCCCGCGATTATTTGGAGCGCCTCGTGGCGGCCTGCCGGCGCCATGACATCGTGCTGGCCTATGACAATCCCTACTGCGATCTGACGTTCGACGGCTACGTCGCGCCGAGCATCTTCGAGATCGAGGGAGCCCGCGAGGTCGCGGTCGAATACTTCTCGCTGTCGAAGTCATTCCAGATGACTGGCTGGCGGCTCGGCTTCGTGGTTGGGCGCTCCGAACTGATCACGGCGTTGACCAAGGTGAAGAGCTACGTCGATACCGGCCCCTTCCTCGCGCTGCAGGCGGCCGGAGCGTGGACGCTCGATCACGCCGAGGAACTGGTGAAGCCGATCGTCGCGGAGTTGCAGGTGCGTCGCGATGCCGCGATTGAGGCGCTGCGAGAACAGGGCTTCGTCGTCGAGGTACCGATCGCGGCGATGTATGTCTGGATCCCGCTGCCACCGGGGATCGCCTCGGCAGATTTCTCGACACGCGCGTTGGAGGAGGAAGGTGTCGTGACCATGGCCGGCAGCGGCTTCGGTCCCGGGGGGGAGGGCTTCTTCCGGATCGCGCTCACACAGCCCGCTGCGCGGATCCGGGAGGCGGTCGCCCGCCTTGGGCGTACGCTGGCGGCATGTCAGGATGCGGTGGCTGTCGCCGGGCGGTGACCGGGCCTTTCATCTCTCCACGCCGGCGCCGGCGCCGTGGTGGGTCTGGGTGGCGGCCGGCTCGGCCCACCTCGCCGTGCTGTTGGGGTGGCAGTGGAGCCTGCAACGAGCGGCGGAGGGTGCTGACTCGCCGCTGCTGGCCCCGATGATCGCGGCGGCGCCGCGGTGGGAATCAGTGCCGATGCGGTACCGACCCATCACACTGACACCGGTGGCGCCCAGCGCGCCGACCCGCGCCGCGGCGACGTCTCCGCGACCGCAGCCCGCCGCGGAGCGACGGCCGCCTTCCGCAGGTGTGGTGGCCTCGGCGGCACGTGCGCCCCGTGACACCGGAGGGGTGACGGCCGCCGTGGCCCCGTCGCCGGTGGTGGCCACCGCACCGGCGGCGCCTCGATCGCCGCTGACACCGGCCTACGGGAGTGGTCGCCTCTGGGTACAGCCCCTGCCCAAGTCGCCGCGCGAAATCGCCGCGATGCTCGCCGGCAAGTCGATGGACGAAGTCGCCGATTCGCTGGTGGCGGTGATGGTGCAGCAATATCTGGACGGGCTGGCTGCTGAGCGGGCCAACCCGGCCAATCGTCCCCCGTCGTGGACCACCAACATTGGCGGCAAGAAGGTCGGGGTGGACGGGCAGTGGATCTATATCGGACCGATCAAGTTGCCAACGGCACTGCTGGCGCTCCTGCCGATCAACATGCAGGGGAACCCGACGCAGGCCGAGATGAACAAGCGACTCAACGCGATGCGCGAAGACCTCTTCTTCGCGGCGCGTCGAGCCGCCACCCTCGAGGAGTTCAAGAAGAACGTGGCCGAACTTCGCAAGCAGAAGCAGTACGAATACGACCTGCGCAAGGCGCAGCGTACCCTCCCGGATACGGGGAGGCCGTGATGAAACTCGTGGATGCAGCCGAGACCGTCGCGGTCGTGGTCGCGGCATCGCTCGACGCAGAGGCCCCGGATCGGATCGTGGCGTTGGGGCTCCAGCGCGAAATCGGCCTTCGTGGCGCCGGACATCCCTATCGCCGCGCCGTACTGCTGAGCGATCAGGCGTGGTTCGAGACACCGCTCTTCCACAACGCGCCGACGATCGCCGTCGGCGGCCCGGGTGTCAACGGCGTCTCGGCCCGGTTCGGGCAGGAGCTCCCGACCGTCTGGACGGCGGACGATCGCTCGCTGATCCAGGCGGAGTTCCGGGAGTCGGTGCCCCGCGTGACACTCTGGGGAATGGATGCTGCCGCCACCGCCGCCGCCGTCGAGGCGTTTGTCTCGCGCGGGTGGCTCGATGAATTCCTGGATCGGTGCTGGCGCTTTCGCGCCGGTACCTTCGCCTGAGGCTGCCGATGCGCCATCGTCTTGCGCCATTCGTGGCCTGGTGTGCCGTGCCAGCCGTGCTCGTCGGCCAGGGCACTACGCGGCCGCCGGTTGCTGCCGCCTTCGCGCCAGCCACCCGCGCCGTCTCACGTGAGCTGTCGGGGCCCCGTGCGCTCGCGACGGTCGCGTTCGTCGAGCAGTTCTACCGGTTGCCGGGCAATCGTGGCTTCAATGCCTCGATCGACACGGTCGCGGCGTTGCTCCGGCAGGCCGGGTATGTCGAGGAAGGTGCGGCGAAGCCGTCGGACCGGATGACCTATCGGATCGAGTCCCGTCCGATGCCGGGGCCGGCGTGGTCACCGATCGATGGGGCGCTCACCATGGTCGGTCGATCGAAGCCGCTGCTCACCTGGACGGGCAACCACAACATGCTCGCTGCCAACTCCTGGTCGACGCCGGCAGGTGGCGCGCGTGCAATCGTTGTTGACGTCGGGGCGGGGAACGATGCGGACTTCGCCAAGGTCGATGTAAAGGGAAAGATCGTCTTCGGCGAGGGGAACGCGCGGACGCTCTTTACGCGGGCGATGCAGCGCGAAGCACTCGGCGTGATCGCCCCGCAAAAGCTGCCGGCGTTCAATCAGCAGTCAAAGAACGTGCACTCGATCCAGTTCTCCGGTGTGGCGCTCGATACGGTGCACAAGGGGTTCCTGATCTACCTCTCGTCCGCGGCACGTGATTCGATCAGGGCTGCACTGATGGCGGGGCCGGTGGAGGTGCAGGCCGTGGTGCAGACCGTCTTCGATGTCGCACCGGAACGGACCATCGTGGCCGAGATTCGCGGTGCGGTCCGTCCAATGGAACGGTTCGTCTACTCCGCCCATGTGCAGGAGCCCGGCGCCAACGACAATGCCAGCGGCGTCGGACTCCTCGCCGAGGTGGCGCGGACGGCCGCGGTACTGGTGAAGGGCGGGCGCGCCAATCCGGCCCGGACACTGACGTTCCTCTGGGGTGACGAGATCCGGGCGACGGCACGCTACCTCTCGGAAGACAGCACGCGGCGGGCGGGTGTGAAGTGGGGGATGTCCCTCGACATGGTCGGGGAGAATACGGCGCTGACCGGCGGCACCTTCCTCATCGAGAAGATCAAGGATCCGTCGGCGGTGTGGGTGCGTGGTGAGGATCAGCATACTGAGTGGGGGAGTTCGCCGGTGAAGCAGGCGGATATCTGGCCCCACTTCCTCAACGACTTCTCCCGTCAGCGTTGCCTCGATCGGGCCGCGACGACGGGCTGGGTGGTGAAGGCGAACCCGTTCGAGGGCGGCAGCGACCACACGCCGTTCCTCAGCAACAAGATCCCGGCGGTGCTCTTCTGGCACTTCACCGATCAGTACTACCACACGGACCGCGACCGGATCGAGATGGTGAGTGCGACGACGCTGGGCAACGTCGGCAATTGTGCGCTGACCACAGGGCTGTTGCTGACCGCGGGCTCCGATGCGGTGGGGACGGCCGCGCTCAAGGAGCTGGTGGAGGTTGCCGCGCGGGAATTGCGCACGCAAGGGGCGCTCTCACGGGCGGCGATCGCGAAGGGCGGCGACGCCGTGGCCGAGCGAAAGATCCTCGAGGCGTGGCGCGACTATTATGTCGCCGCGCTGCCGACGGTGCAGGAACTCGTCGTTGGCCCGAGTGCGTTGCCGGCGCACGTCACCGCCGGGCAGGGGCGTGTGCGGGCCGTCGCAGATGAGGTGCTGGCCACTCTCAAGTAGCGG
Organism: Gemmatimonadales bacterium; assembly: GCA_038326215.1. GTDB lineage: Bacteria > Gemmatimonadota > Gemmatimonadetes > Gemmatimonadales > GWC2-71-9 > Palsa-1233. Next base: position 4,201 of record JBBQJU010000040.1, read on the forward strand.
ACATATCAGTGCGCCCAGCAACGGCTGGGCGCGGGGTTACCCGATCGCTCGGCCGATCCGCGCGAGTGATTCGTCGCGGCCCACCACGGCAAGCAGTTCGGGCACCGGCTCCGAGACCGTCCCGCCGGTCAGCGCCACGCGCACCGGTTGCATCACGTCACCCAGCTTGAGCGTGTGCGTCTCGGCGACCGCCTTCATCGCGGCTTCCAGCGTCACGGCGTCCCACGCATCGGCAGCAACGGCGAGGAGCGCCTCCTGACAGAGTCGGAGTGACGCACTGAAGCGCTCCCCCATCTTCGCCTCAAGCGCGTTGCCCTTCTCGTCGCGCACGACCCGACTGCCGTCGATCCGCGACGCGACCTGCTCGGCGAGGTGCGTGATCGTGCGCGCCCGTGCCTTCACGGCGGTGATGACGGGGAGCAGGTCGCGACCGTCATGCGCCACGCCCAGAATGCCGAGCTGCCGCTCGACCGGCGCACGCAGCTCCTCGGCCGGGAAGTTCGACAGGTACTGCCCGTTCATCCATTCGAGCTTCGCCGGATCGAACACCGCCGCCTTCTTCTGGATATGCTCGAGGGCGAAGCGTTCGATCATCTCCGCCTCGGTGGCGATCTCCTGGTCGTGCCCCGGCGACCAGCCGAGGAGGGCGAGGAAGTTGCGCATCGCGGCAGGCAGGATTCCCATGTCCTGATAGTCACCAACAGCGGTCGCGCCATGGCGCTTCGAGAGCTTCTTCCCGTCGGTGCCGAGGATCATCGGCACGTGCGCGAAGATCGGCGGTTCCTTGCCCAGCGCGCGATAGAGTGCGATCTGCTTCGGCGTGTTGGAGATGTGGTCGTCGCCGCGGATCACGTGGGTGATCTCCATGGCGATGTCATCGGAGACCACGGCCATGTTGTAGATCGCCGAGCCGTCGGAGCGGAGAATGATGAAGTCGTCGAGGTCGCGCCCCTGCCACGAGATCCGGCCGTGGACCGCATCCATCCAGGCGATCTCCTCGTCGGGCGTCGCGAAGCGGATGGCGAACGGCATCCCGGCGGCCTTGCGGCGGGCGGTCTCTTCCGGCGAGAGGTGAATCGTGTTGCGATCGAAGCGGAAGGTGCCGCCGCGCGCTTCGACGGCCGCCCGCTCGGCATCAAGCTCGGCGGCGGTGAGATAGTCCCGGTACGCGAGCCCCTTCGCCAGCAGCGATTCGGCGTCGGCCCGGTGGCGGTCGCCGTACTCGCCCTGGAAGTATGGCCCCTCGTCCCACGTCAGGCCGAGCCAGCGCATGCCGTCGAGGATCACCTGCGTGTGCGCGTCGGTGCTGCGCTGCTTGTCGGTGTCCTCGATCCGCAGCACGAAGGTGCCGCCGGTGCGCTTGGCAAAGAGCCAGTTGAAGAGGGCCGTCCGGGCACCGCCGACGTGGAGGTAGCCGGTGGGCGAGGGAGCGAAGCGGACGCGTGGAGCCGACATGGGGATCCCTGAAAGTAAAAAGTCGCAGGCCGTAGGTCGGAGGTCGTCAGGCGCGAGGGCAGGCCGATGACCGACGACTTATGACATACGACCACGTTGAACCTGACTCGACGAGCATCTCGACACGGAGCGAGAGGGATTCGAACCCTCGTTAGGGGTTTACCCCCTAAAACGGTTTAGCAAACCGTCGCCTTCAGCCACTCGGCCACCGCTCCATACAGCGCCGACAAGATATTCGGGACGGCCCGGAGCCGCTACCTCCCGGCCAGTCGCCGCCGCTCGGCCACGATGGCCCGGGCGGCGGCAGGAAGGGTCGGCCCGGCGCGGGCGAAGAGGTCGCCGGGGATCTCGATGACCCGCCCCGCCGTAATGGCGTCGAGGTCGCGCCACCCGGGCTTGGCGCGGAATTCCGCCAAGCGCGCGCCAAGGGAATCGCCGCGAGAGGTCAGGATGTACCGGGGCTGCCTCGCCGTAATCGACTCCATGCCGATGGTCGGCCAGGGGATCCGCTCGTCTTCGAAGAGGTTCGCAAGGCAGGCCGTCTCGAGGAGGGTGGTCATCCAGGTGCCACCGCCGGCGGTCTGCGGCGGCTCGGTCCAGAGGACCAGAAAGACTGTTTCCGGCGCCGGGAACTCGCGGCATGCGTCGGCGTGGATCGTGGTCAACTCCGCTCGGAGGCTTCGAGCGATGGAATCGGCCTGCCGCTCCCGCCCAACCAGGACCCCCATCCGGGCCAGCTGCCGGAAGGCGTCGGCGGTGTCGGTAGTCTCGAAGGAGAGGACCGGGATGTGGAAGGGCTGGAGCGCGGTCTGCAGGTCCACTGAGGCGCGGATCTGCCAGCCGATCACCACGTCGGGGTGCAGCGCCGCCACCGCTTCGGGCGAGGGGTCGAGGCCGCCACCGATGCTCGGGAGATGGGCGAACTCCGGCTGGCGGTCGAAGTCGGTCCGCGCCACCAGCCGGTCGGCGGCACCGAGCGCGAGCAGCCACTCATTGGCCGACTGCATCGTCGAGACGATCCGCTGCACCGGAAGCGTGGTCAGCACGACGGCCTTTCCCGACGGATCTTCGAAGCCAGGTCGGGCCGGAGCGCCAGCGCGCTCCTCGCCACGGCTGCAGGCGAGGAGCGCGAGGAGGGGAAGCGTGCCGAGGCCTCTCAGGGGCGCCGGCCGCCCATCATGCCGGCGAGGTCCATGTAGCCGGCGGGGATATCGAAGGCCGACGCTGGAACGGCGCTCCGGTCGATTGCAGTCACTTCCATCGCAACCGTCCCATCCGTGGACCAGACCTTGAGCGGGAAACCGGGGGCAGTAGCGAGGCCCTTGGCCCATCCGGGGGCGGCGGCGGCGCGCCCACGGCCGCCCATGCCGCCACCCAGGCTCGGGTAGGAGAACATCCCGACGTTGGTGGCGAAGCAGCTACGGGCCGTCTGGCCATCCGAGGTCGATTCATAGTCCTCGCACTTGAGGCCGGCGATTGTCTGCGACGTGCCGAGCTTCTTGAACACAACCGCGGCACCACCCTCGCCGGCGCCGGCCTCTGCGCCACCGATCGGGTTCACCAACTTGATGCCCTTGGTGTCGGGTGGGAGCATGGCGGCCATGGCGGCCGGGACGGGCATCAGCATCGTCATGGTCTTGGCGGTCTGGTCGATGACCATCCGGATCTCGGCACCGGCCAGCGGCCCGGTTGAGGCGGGGGCGATCATCGTCATCCCCATCTTCTCACCTTTGATCATGTACTTCACGTCCATCTGGGTGCCGTCGGGGGCGCCGACGCGCATCGCCATGGTGCCTTCGAACGCCTGAGCGCCGAGGGGCAGCGCGAGGGCGAGGGGGAGGAGCAGGAACGGGAGTCGCACGAGACCTTCCTGAGTGAGGGGTAGATTGTGGGACGGCGTGGGTGAGATTCGAACTCACGAGACCCTTCCGGGCCCGCCGGTTTTCAAGACCGGTGCATTCAACCGCTCTGCCACCACGCCTGCGCCCCGGAAGGTACGAAGGTGGGGCATCTTCCGGTACGGGGCTGCGTCCCCCCGCCCCCGTCAGGCATCGAAACGTTAACGCCGGGACTGGAACGTCGTCCCCGCGGTGTGCGTACTGCTTGAATCGGCCGATGCGCCGCCATTGAAGACGATCCGGCCCTTCTGATGCGCACTTCCCACCTCGACCCCGACCGAGTGATGCCACTTTCCTTCGCCCGTCCGCTCCGCTCCGCCCGCCGCGGCTTCACCCTGATCGAGATCCTCGTGGTGATCGTGGTGATCGCGATTCTCGCGACGATGGTCGCGCCGAACATCTTCCAACATGTCGGCGCCGCCAAGTCGGCCACCGCGACCTCGCAGGTCGAGATGATGGGGACTGCCCTCGATGCCTACCGCCTCGACAACGGCCGCTACCCGACCACGCAGCAGGGGCTGCAGGCGCTCTGGGAGATCCCGCAGGCCGACCCGCCGTCGAATTGGCGCGGTCCCTACCTCCGGAAGGCGATCCCGCTTGATCCGTGGGGCGCGGCGTACCTCTACGCCGCCCCGGGCGATGTGAACCCGGGTGGCTATGACCTCCAGAGCCTCGGAGCCGATGGACGCCCCGGCGGCACCGGCGAAGACGCCGACATTCAGAGCTGGAAGTAGGCCGAGCCGATCATGCCCACCTTCGCCTACCGTGCGGTGGATCCCGCTGGCAAACGGAGCCGTGGGGAACTCCCGGCCGCCAGCGCCGCCCTGCTGACCCGCTCCCTCGAGGAGCGCGGTCTGCTGGTGCTCGATGTGGTCGAGGCAGCGCCCGCGGGTGGCAAGAGCGGTGGCAGTGGCGCCCGGCGCGATGTGCTCGAGGTAACGCGCGCACTCGGCTCGCTCCTGCCGGTCGGCATGCCGTTGGCACAGGCCCTCCAGGCCGCCTCCGGGGTGGCGTCCGGCGTCGTCCAGTCGGCCATTCTCGATGTGCGCGAGCGCGTCGAACGCGGCGACCCACTCTCGGCGGCACTCGCCGCCCACCCGCGACTCTTCTCGCCGCTCTACGTCGGGCTGGTGCGCGCCGGCGAGCGCTCCGGCGACCTCGATAGCGCCTTTGGACGTCTAGCCATTCAGCTTGAGCGCGACGAGCAACTCCGTGGTCGGGTGTTGTCGGCCGCGATCTATCCGTTGCTGCTCGCCGCCGCTGGGACCTCGGCGATTCTGGTGTTGGTGTTCTACGTCCTGCCCCAGTTCGTCGGCCTGCTGCAGGGGAGTGGCGCCGAGCTGCCACGTTCGACGGCGGCGCTGCTCTGGATCTCGAGCACGATGCGTCGTTTCTGGCCGGTCCTGCTGGCGATCCCGGCGGTCGGCAGCCTGCTGGTGACCTGGGTGCGCACCTCACCGGCCGGCAAGCGCGCCTGGTCGCAGTTCCTCCTCGCGGTGCCGCTGATCAACACGCTGCGGCAGTACGCCCTTGCCGCGCGCTTCGCCCGATTGGTCGGCGTGCTCCTCGGCGGGGGCGCGCCGCTGCTCACCGCGCTCGATGACACCATCGAATCGCTGGACGATCCGCTCGCCCGCGACGACGCCACCCGCATCCGTGCCCGTGTGCGCGAGGGTGTGGCGCTGCGTGCCGCCGTCGCCGACTCGCCGCTCTATCCGCCACTGCTCGCGCAGCTGATCGGCGTTGGCGAAGATGCCGGCGAGTTGCGGGCCTTTCTGCTCAAGGCCGCCGAGATCTTCGAGGAACGCACCGAGCGCGCCACGCAGCGACTCGCGACGCTCGCCGAACCGGCGATGATCATGATCTTTGGCGTGATCGTCGCGTTCGTGGCGCTCTCGCTGTTGCAGGCGATCTACGGCATCAACGCGAACTCCTTCAAATGACGAACCGCCGCGGCTTCACCCTGCTCGAGATGTCGATCACCCTCGCGGTGCTGCTCATCGCGTCCGGGCTGGTGGTGCCAGCGCTCGTCGACTTCGGGCAGACGCCGGCGCAGCGCACCGCGGGCGCGCTGCTCGAAGTGCTCACCACGGCGCGCCACATTGCCATCGACAGCAACGTGACACTCACGGTGGTGCTCGATCCGGAGACCGGGCAGTATCGGGCCGATTCGACTGGGTTGGCGGGGAGCGGCCTCGTGACCGAAGGCGTGGTGGAGCTTGACGGGCTCGAGGAACTGGTGACCGAGTCGGCACGACTGACGTGGCGCTTCCGCCCCGATGGTGGTGCGCTCGGCGACACCGTGCTGGTGCGCGGGCAGGAAGGGACGCTGGTGCTGTCGGTCGACCGCTGGAACGGCGTGGCGCGGACCGATGCGCAATAATCGCGGTGTCACGCTCTTCGAGACGGTCGCCGCGATGACGCTCGTGGCGATCACCTCGGTGAGTGCGCTTGCGGCTGTCGGTGCCGAGTTGCGGACCGCCGAGAAGGCGCGGCACCTGATCGAGGCCGAGGCGCTCGCGACGACGCGGCTCGATCAGCTCGCGCTGCTCACCGATCGCGAGCTGCTCTCGTTACCTGACACAGTGGCGAAGGGCGAGTTCGAGGCGCCGCTCGCGGACTACCGCTGGGAGACGACCTCGGCGGCCTCGAATGCTCAGGCCGGGGTCTATGACGTGGTGGTCACCGTGAGCTGGCCGACCGGGCGCTACGCCATCACCTCGGCCCTCTTTCGCCGCCCTGCGGTACCGAGCGCGCGGTGAACCCGGCCAATCGTCGCGGGCTGACGCTACTCGAGCTGACCATCTCGCTCGCGCTCACCGGGATGATGGCGCTCGTCGGCTTCTCCGCATTCAGCGGCGTGATTGATCATCGGCGCACCGTGATCGAGGCCAATCTGGCAACGGAGCGCGCGGCGTCGCTGCGCACCTTGCTGCACGGCTGGCTCCTGCCGGCCACGATCCAGGCGGGGGCCGGCGGGGCGCCGCGGCAGGCCGGTGGGCGGGGCGGGGCCACGATCCAGCCGATGCAGGTGTCGAGTGTCCAGGCGGTGGCGCCGGCGGTGATCAGCGGCGACGAACTGCGCTTCACCACGACGGCCGAGAACCCCTCGGGGGGGCCCGAGGCGACGATGCGCCTCTTCATCGACGACGATCAGAAGACGCCGGAGGTCGGGCTGACGGTGGAGTATCAGGCCAACGCGCAGTCCCCACTCCTTCGGCAGGAACTTGACGCAGGGATCGCCGAGCTCACGGTGGAATATCTCGACAGCCGCACCAATCGCTGGTTTCCGGCGCTCGGTGCCGCCGCGATCACACCGCGCGCAATGCGCCTCACGCTCGTCGCTCCGGAAGGCGAGACGCTTCCCGGATTGCTCTCGCTGCCGCTGGTGGTGCCGACAACGCAACAGGGGCAGCCCGCCGTGGCAGGTGGCGCCGGTGGGGCGGGTGCCATCGGCGGCGGGGCTTTTGGTGGCGGCGGCGGTCGCGGCAACGGGGGCGGCGGCGGTCGAGGCGGCGGTGCGGGAGGTGGCGGCGGTGGTGGACGCGGGCCTGGAGGCGGTGGTGGCCCGGGCGGCGGCGGTGGTCCACCCGGCGGGCCGGTGATCGGTCGCGGCGGAGGTGGCCAGTGAGTCGCGATCGCCGCGGTGTCGCGATGCTCGCCGCGATGTGGTTGATCCTGGGGATCTCGATCGTCGCGCTGCAATTCGCCCTGAGCGGCAAGGAACGGCGGGTGCTCGCGCTGGCCTCGGCCGATCGCGGTCAGGGGCGCGGGATCGCGCTGGCGGCGTTGGCCAACGTGCAGGCACAACTCGATCAGGCCGCGCGCAGCCCGGCCTCGAGCAATGCCGCGCTGGCCGTGACGCGCTCGGGTGACCCATGGATGGGCGTCGATTCGATCTACTCCGGCATGGTGATGCTCGGGGAGCACGAGGTGGCGATCCGTGCCCGCGACCTGGGCGCGCAGGTGAACATCAACACCGCCAACGAGGACCAGCTCCGGCTGCTCTTTCAGGCCGTGCTGTTCGACGCGGGACTCACCGAAAAGCTGATCCAGCGGATCCTCGACTGGCGGGATGTCGATGATCTGCCGCGACTCAACAGTGCCGAGCGTGATGCGTATCTGAAGGCGGGGGCGCTGGTGCTGCCGGCGAACCGTCCCTTCCGTGACATCGCCGAAGTCGGCATGGTCGATGGGATGACACCGGTGATTCTGGCCCGGCTGGCGCCGTTCCTTCGGGTCTATGGACAGGGCACGGTGAACCTGAACAGTGCGCCAGAGGCTGTGTTGCGCTCGATTCCGGGGATGACACCCCAGATTCTCTCGAATGTGCTGGCGCAACGATCGCGCGGGATGCGGATCGCCTCGGTCTCCGCGGTGGTGCCTGGCGCAGCTGCGGGGCGCGGTGGTGCCGGGGCGGTGATCGCCGGACAGATCGGGACGGTGGCGGTGGTGGACACACGCGAGGTGGAAGTGACGATTGTGGCGACTGCGGGGCCGAGTGCCCTGCCGATCAAGGTGACGGCGCTGCTGCAGCGCAACGGCCAGAACGCGACCCTCAGCTGGGTGCGCTGATGGCGGGCACACGTGGAATGGCACTCTCCGCCACGGAGGCGCTTCTGCTCGATGGTAGCGGCGGCGTGGTCCGCGTGCCGCTCGTCGAGGCGGGGACAGAAGGAGCCGCGTGGCCGGCACTCGAGGCGGCGCTGCGCGGATGGGGTGAGGCGCCGACGCGCGAATCCCTCGCGGTGGCCCTGATGCCCCCGCTCGCAGAGGTCCGCAGCATCCCGCTCCCACCGCTCGGCGATGACGAAGTGCTGCAATTGCTGGCCCGATCGGGAGGGCGCTACTTCCTCGGCGCCAGGGGTCCGCAGGTGATCGGGGTGATGCCACGCGCCCGGGGCGAGGGCGAACAGCCGCGCGTGGTGGTGGCCGCTGCGGCTCGGCTGGTGACCGCCATTGAAGGGGCGGTGCTGGCTGCCGGGTGGGCGGGGGTCACGCTCGTGCCGGCCGAGGCAGCTTGGGCCGCGGCGGCTGGCGCCATCTGGCCTGGGCGCGTGGGTGGCGTTGTCGGCCTGGTCATCGCGGAATCGGACCACACGCTGGTGATCGAGAGCGAGGGCGGTGGGCTGCGTGGTGTCCGCCGCTTCCGGACGGCGGATCGCGATGCTGCGCTCCTCGTCGAGGCACTGCGGCCGCTCGACACGGTGGCCGTGGTGGGCGGTGACGCCCCACGGGCCCAGGTCGTCCGCGCCCTCGCCGGTCTCGGCGTGTCGGTGCAGCCAATCCCCGAGGCGTGGGCCACTGCCGCCAGCGACCCCGCGGCACTCGCTGCCCGCATGGCGTCCGCAGTCTCGGCACCGCGACTTGCGAGCGCACGCCAACGTGAGACGCGGGCCGCTCAGGTCCGCCGGGTTGCATGGCAGCTCGGTGCCGCCACGGTCGTGCTGCTGATGGTCGCCGCTGCCTTCGAGTTGATCGGCGCTCGGCGTCAGTTGGCGGCCCTTCAATCGGCCCGGGCCGCCGTCGCGCCGGCCGTGCAGGCAACCTTGGTCGGTCGCTCGTCGATGGAAGAGGCCTATCGAAGAATCGCCGACGTGATGATGGCAGAACGGAATGCGCCGGCGTGGTCCAGTATCCTGGCGGACTTTGCGGCGCGCGTCCCCGAGGATGCCCATCTCACTGGCTTCCGGGCGCGCGGCGATTCCTTGGTGGTCGATGGCCTCGCCGGGAGTGCCTCGCTGGTCTTCCAATCGCTTGAGGCATCGTCGGCGCTCGCCAACCTCCGTGCCTCCGCCCCGGTGCGGCGACAGTCGCCGGAGGGCAGCGATCCGATGGAACGGTTCACCATTTCCGCGGTCCGTCGCACGGCCAGTGGCACGGTGCCGCGATGAACATCTCACCGTCGGAACGCCGCACCATCCTGCGCGGTCTTGCCGTGCTCGCGCCGTTCGCGCTGTACTTCGCCGCCGTGCGGCCGTTTGTCACCGCGCTCACCGATGTGCATGA
>JBBQJU010000041.1:0-13516 GCA_038326215.1 Gemmatimonadales bacterium
GGTCGGGTATGGTGGCGGTGCGAGTTCGATCGCTTCGAGGCGGCGCGAGCCTTCCATCGGCGTGAGCTGACCGTTGAGCACCTCGCGGGTGACCTCATCCGTTCGAGCGAGTTTACCGAGGTTGGACTCACCGGGCTCGACGCGAATCAGGAAGGTGCGTTGGTCATCCTGTGGGCCGAACGACGCCATGATGGAGGTCGGCGTCGAGAAGAACTGCCCGATCAACCCCAGCCGATCGGACGACAGCTCGAGGGCCTCCTCGAGCCGGTGCGCGGCATAGCCGGAGGTGTGCAGCGACCGTCCGAGCCGCAGAATGAAGGAGATGCGGTCGTCGGGACCAGCCCCGCCGGGCAGGGGAAAGCCCTGCGCCGGGGTCCAGCCGGTCCACGCGGTCCGTGTGCTATCCTTGGTAGTCGTCGTCATCTGACGTGAATGATACGTCCCCGACTCCCTGAGGAACGAATGCGTCTTCCTGCCCTGCTCGTGGCGACGCTGGTTGTTGCCGGCTGTGCCACCAACCCCGTTACCGGCAAGCGCCAACTCTCCCTCGTCTCCGAGTCCCAGGAGATCGAGATGGGGAAGGGTGAAGTCGCTCGGGCCCGCGCCGAGACGGGGTTCTATCCTGATACCGCCCTGGAGCAATACATCGCACGGATCGGCAAGAAGATGGCCGCGGCGAGCGAACGACCCGCCCTCCCGTGGGAATTCCACCTGATCGACGATCCGATGGTCAATGCCTTCGCCGCCCCGGGCGGCTTCATCTTCGTCACGCGCGGCATTCTCGCCTACATGAACAGCGAAGCCGAGCTGGCCGGTGTCGTGGGCCACGAGATCGGTCACGTGACGGCGAAGCACACCGTCGCCGCCATCTCGCGCCAGCAGGTTGGCACCATTGGCATCCTTGGCGCCGCCATTCTTGCCAAGGATGAGCGCATTGCGCAGGTCGGCAGCACCGGCCTCGGCGTGCTCTTCCTCAAGTTCGGTCGCGATCAGGAGAGTCAGTCCGACGGCCTTGGCCACCGCTACTCGCTGGCGCAGGGCTACGACGTGCGCGAGATGCCGAAGACGTTCATGACGTTGGAGCGGGTCAGTGAGGCCAGTGGCAACGCGGGACGAATTCCGGGCTTCCTCTCGACGCACCCCGATCCGGGCAATCGCGTGGCGGCGACGCAGGCATGGGCCGACACAGTGAGCAACTATTCCAAGCTCGTCACCGGACGCGACCGCTACCTCGACCACCTCGACCATCTCGTGTACGGTCAGGATCCGAGGCAGGGGTACTTCCAGGGTGTGCGTTTTCTCCATCCCGGGTTGCTCTTCCAGTTTGATTTGCCGACAGGGTGGCAGGGCATCAATCAGGCAACGCAGGTGATTGGCGCCGAGCCCAATGGTGCGGGTCAGCTGCAGCTGAGCCAGGCGTCACAGGCGACGCCCGCCGCGGCGATGCAGGCATGGCAGGGGCAGCAGGGCGTGACGACGACGGCCGTGCAGCAGGGACAGATCAACGGCGCACCGGCCCAGTGGGCCGACTTCTCAGCGGTGACGCAGGACGGCCAGCAGCTGCTCGGCCGGGTGGCCTACATCAGCTACCGCAACGCTGTCTGGCAGTTCATCGGGATGTCGGTGGCGGCGTCATGGCCACAGCTGGGTGGCGCGATCAAGAATTCGATCGGGTCGTTCGCCGCGACCCCGGCCAATCAGGTGTTCGCCCGCGTGCGCGAGCTGCGCGTCATGGCGCTGCCGCGGCCGATGACGATGTCCGCACTGGCAGCCGAGAGTGGTGGTGCGGCCACCGCGGCTGAGCTCGCGCTCATCAATAGCGTCGAGGAAGGCGCGATGCAGCCGCAGGGGAAGAAGCTGAAGACGATCCGCTTCCGCTGAGGATCAGCCGACGCGCCGGGTCTTTCCCTTGAGGAAGTCCATCAGGAGGAACTGACCCAGCGTCATCGGCGAGGCGAAGTACGCCTTGCCACGGCAGATGCGTGACACCTGCTTGACGAACTCGACCAGGTGATGATCGCGGGCGAGCATGAAGGTGTTGATCATGATGTTGCTGCGGCGACACGCCGAGACTTCGGCGTAGGTCGCCTTGAGGATGGAGGGGTCGAGACCGCCGGAGTTGACGTAGACCCGCCCGTCCGGGAGCGTCATCGCCGACGGCTTGCCGTCGGTGATCATCACGATCTGCTTCATCTCCTGCCGCTGGCCGGCCAGAATGCGCCGCGCCAACTGCAATCCCGCGGCGGTGTTGGTGTGATACGGCCCCACCTTCACGTTCGCCAATGCCCCGGGCGGGATCTCCTCGGCGGTATCGTGAAAGAGCACCACCTTGATCACGTCACCGGGAAACTGGTTGCGGATCAGGTGCGTCAGCGCGAGTGCCACCTTCTTCGCTGGCGTGAAGCGGTCCTCCCCATAGAGCACCATCGAGTGCGAGCAGTCGAGCATCAGCACCGTCGCCGCGGACGAGCGATACTCGGCCTGCGTCACATGCAGGTCGGCGTAGTCGAGCTCCAGTGGCATCGTGAGGCCGTGCCGCGCGATCGCCGAGCTGAGTGTCGCCGCCGCGTCCAGATTCATCACGTCGCCGAATTCGTAGACCTTGCTGGCCGACTCGCTCTCGACGGAGGTGGCGAGGTGCGGCGTCTCGTGCGCGCCGATGGCGGAGCGGCCGAGGGCGCCGAGGAGGGCGCGCAGGGTGCGGTAGCCGAGGAAGTCAGCGCCCTTTTCCTTGAGGTCGAACTTGACCGTGCGGGCGGCAGCACGTGCCTCACCGCCGGGGAGCTGGTCGGCCGGGATGGTTTGCCCGGCCTGGTTCGTCATGTTGAGGTAGCCCTCCTCGGTGAGCCGCTGGACGATGCGGTCGAGGAGCGTGGCGAGCTCGGCCTGGACCTCCTTGTCCTTCTCGGCGTCGCCGGTGGTGCCGTCCTTGAGGAGCGTGAGCATGTCCGGGGTCAGCTGCCCCGACTCGATCAGCGCCTTGAGGATGGCGTTCCGGAGGTCGTCCAGGGTGCGTTCGTCCTCGCCATCGCCGGGGTCGCCCCACCAGGGGGTGCCGGCGAAGCCGGATTCGAGGAGGAAGTCCCCGAGCTGGTCGAGGAGCGCCTGCAGGTTGACCTGCTCGGCGAGGCCGGCGGTGTACTTGGTATAGGTGGTGTAGCGCATGGGGGAGTATACCCCGGGGGGGAGCGGGGGTGCCGTCTGTTTTCAGCCGCGGCCGTCAGGCCCGGGGCGGTGAACGGCGAATGGCGAACGGTGCGAGGGGCTGTGGGCGAGCGTTACCTTTCCGCCGTCTCCGGTCGATCCGAGACTTCCCTGAGAGGCATCCTGCTGGCCCCATACACTGCTGTGCCGAGGATCATGGTCCGTTCACGCCGTGGTGTGGTGGTCGCCATCCTGCTGTCACTCGCGTGGCTGGGCCCGGTTGCGGCCCAAAGCGCGACGGCGACCGGCACCCTGCTACTGCAGTGGGGTGACGCGGAGGGCGGGCTTCGGCCACCGCAGATGGCCTGGACGCTGACCGGCGACGGCGGTCAGGTCTGGAACGTCGATCTGACCGAGGCCCAGGTCCGCCTCGCGGGCGGGGTGCGCGCCCTCAACCGCAGTCGGGTGACTGTGGTCGGAACCACGACACCGGGCAGCCCGCGCGCCCGTGGGGCGCCGCTCTCGCCGCGCCTCCGTGCCGGCTCGGTCCGTTCCGCGGATGGCCGGATCGCCTCGCTGATGACCCAGCCACCGCAGAGCGGTGCCAAGCCCTACGCGCTGCTGCTCTGCAAGTTCGCCGACGTGGCGAGTGAGCCGCGCCCACGGGCGGACTTCACCACACTCCTCTCCGGCACCTACCCGAACCTCGATCACTACTACCGTGAGGTCTCTGCCGGGCAGATGAACATCAGCGGCAGCCAAGCCTTCGGCTGGTTCACGCTACCCCAGCCGAGAGCGGCGTATCTCCCCAGCGGGCGACTCGACCTCACGGCCCTCGCCTCGGACTGCACCGCCGCAGCGGACGGGGTGGTGAACTTCGCCAGCTTTGCCGGCATCATCGTCCAGGTCAATGCTTCCCTCGACGGCTCCGCGTGGGGGGGTAACTCCTTCCTGACCCTGGACGGCATCACGCGCTCCTGGCCGATCATGTGGATGCCGCTCTGGGCGACGCAGTCGTCGATGCATGGCGTCTATGCCCACGAGATGGGGCACTCGCTCGGATTGCCGCACTCCTCCGGGCCGTACTCCGCCACGTATGACTCGCGTTGGGACGTGATGAGCAATTCCTATCTCATCTTCAACGGTCCCACCTCGAGCTATCTCGCGGGCCACACGATCATTTATCACAAGGATCTGCTCGGCTGGATACCCGCTGCCCGCAAGGTGACGGTGACAAGCGGTGCCCAGACCATTCTGCTGGAACAGGCGGAGATTCCGACCGCGGGGACGACGCCGCTCGAGATTGTCATTCCGATCGTGGGCACCTCGCAGTTCTACACGGTGGAAGCGCGCCGATTGCTGGGGTACGACGCCCCGCTCCCCGGGGAAGCCGTCGTGATCCATCTGGTCACGCCGTTCGCGAGCGTCCCGGCGAAGGTCGTCGACCCGGACGGCAACGGGGACCCGAACGATGCTGGGGCGATGTGGCTCCCCGGTGAGTCCTTTCAAGGCGTCAACGGGATTCGCGTACGGGTCAATTCACGCACCACCGAGGGGTGGAGTGTGACGGTGACGATGCCGTTGCCCGACGTGACGCTGAGTGTGGCCGGGGTAGGGGTCGGCAGCGGCGTGGTCACGTCATCGCCTGCCGGGATCAACTGCACCAGTACGGCCGGGGCCAGCAGCGGCAGTTGCAGTGCCCCATTCGCCGGGGGGACCGTGGTGACACTCTCGCCGACGGTCACGGCGGGGAATTTTGCGGGCTGGAATGGCGCATGCAGCGGATTCGGCAGTTGCCAGATCACGATGGATCAAGCGCGTGCGGTGACGGCCAATTTCCAGCTGGGCAATCAGACCCTTGCTGTCACTGCCAACGGCTCCGGCAGCGGGGTCGTGCGCTCGAGTCTGGAGGGGATCAACTGCGCCAGTGTTGCCGGGGCACTCAGTGGTCCCTGCACGGCGGCGTATCCACACGGTACGGTGATCATCCTGAGCGCGGATGCCTCTGTCGGTGCGTTCACCGGATGGAGCGGTGCCTGCAGCGGGACCGCGACGTGCACGGTCACGTTGACGCAGGTCCGCAACGTCGCCGCGACCTTCGTGGTGACCAATCATTCGCTGACCACCGAGGTGAGTGGCGCGGGCAGCGGGAGCGTGACCAGCACGCCGGGCGGGATTGACTGCGCCATGACGCGTGGCGTGGTGGCGGGGCATTGCACCGCCGAGTTCGTGGAGGGGACGATGGTGACGCTTGCGGCAACGACGAGCGCGGGCAGCTTTGCGGGATGGGGTGGTGCCTGCAGTGGCGTTGATGCGTGTGTGGTCACGCTGTCGGAGGCGCGCACCGTGACCGCGCGCTTCGACCCGCCCACTTTTGCGATGGTCATCACGGCATCGGGTGGTGGGAGCGGGGCGGTCACCAGTCAATCGGGACTCACGCCCGCACTGGCCTGCCTCAGCACGGGGGGCGGTGTCGGCGGTGCCTGCGCGGCCAGTTATGTCGACGGGACCGTCGTGACGCTGACCCCGACGGCGACGAGCGGTGCCTTCGGTGGATGGAGCGGTGCGTGTACCGGATTCGGTCCCTGTCAGTTGACGATGAGCCAGGCGCGGGCGGTTGCTGCGGAGTTCATCGCGCCGCAGGCGTTGATCGACAATTTCGCGCGAGCACTGCTTGGCGAGGGATCGATCGCGCCGGAGGTCGCGGCACAGCTCGATGCGGCGGGCAATCGCAATGGCGTGCGCGACCTCGGCGATCTCGTCGCCTTGATGGACCGAACGGCGGGGGCACGCTTCAGCGCGGCGGTGATGCGGGTGCTGCAACGATCGGGAGGTGGCCGTGCGATTCGTCCGTGAGCTGTTGCGGCGCTCGGCGTTGGTGGCCGCCGTGATCCTGGCGGCGTCCTGTGGCGGTGAGCCGACGGTACCTAAGTTGCCGCCCGAGTTGTACCGGATGCGGGTGCAGTCGACGGGTGGCGACGTCGGCGCGCTGCTCATCTCGGTGGACGGTGGGAGTGGTACGCCGCTCCTGCTCGCTGCTGCGCCGGTCACGGCGAGCCTTTCCGATAGGGGTGCGCCGCCGCGCGTGCTGCTGATCGGTCCGCTTACCGGGATCGACCTGCTCGAGGTGCGGGCGACGACGCCGGGGATGCCGCCCGCGGTCACGGTGCTTGAGGCATCGGCGGGGGCGAGTGGTGGGTATGCGCCGATCGCACCGGGGAGCGTGACCGTGACGTGGACGGGGGTGGAGCGGTAGGGGCGGGGATTACCTTCCCCCCATGCCCCTCGCCCTCCGCCCCCGCCTGCATGACCTCGGCGCGGTCCTCTTCACGGGACCGTTCCGGGCGGTGCGGCATGCCGACTTCCGGCGCTTCCTCGCAGGGCAGGGGATCTCGCTCGTCGGGACCTGGATGCAGTCGATCGCCCAGGGATGGCTCGTCCTCGAGATGACCCGGTCGGCGTTCGCCGTCGGCCTGACCTCCACGCTGGCCACACTGCCGATCCTCTTCTTCACCCTCTACGGCGGCGTCGTCGCCGATCGGGTCGACAAGCGGCGCTTCATCATGCTGCTGCAGACCGTCATGCTGGTCGAGGCCGCCGCGTTGGCTGCGCTCACGTTGACACACCAGGTGACGGTCCAGTGGATCTGGGGACTCGCCGTGCTCTTCGGCCTCGCCACGGCCTTCGAGGTACCCGCCCGTCAGGCGTTCCTGGTCGAGCTGGTGCCGGCCGAGGATCTCGTCTCGGCCGCTGCCGTCAACTCCACGACGTACAACCTCGCCCGCGTCATCGGTCCCGCCATCGCGGGGGTCGTGGTCGCGCTCGCCGGGCCCGGCGCGGCCTTCGCCCTCAACGCGCTGAGCTACGTCGCCGTGCTCATCGGGCTGTCGCGCATCCGCACGCCGCACATCCCCAAGGCAACGATCGCGCGGCCGTCGGTCTTCACCGGCCTGCACTTCATCCAGTCGCGTCCGGTGCTGGCGGCGCTGTCGTGGCAGATGGTGCTGCTCACGGTGCTCAGCGGGTCGTTCATTCCGATTCTCGCCGTGTATGCCCGTGAAGTGCTCCATGTCGGGGCCCGCGGCTACGGCGCCCTGACGGCCGCCGTCGGGGTGGGCGCGGTGGCTGGCGCGGTGCTGATCGGCGGCGTCGGCACGCGACTCTCGCGCCCTCGGGCCGCGGTCATTGGCGCCTCAGTGTTGAGCGCCGCCGTGGTCGGTTTGGCACTCAGTCGCGACGCCTACCTGTCGCTGGCGCTCCTCGCGCTGGCCGGCGCGGCGATGGCGACACAGGGGATCGCGACGGCGACCTCGCTGCAACTCGCCGCGCCGAATGACCTGCGCGGCCGGGTGATGGCGGTGTATTCCTTCGTGGTCCTCGGCCTCGCCCCGCTCGGCGCCTTTCAGGCGGGCTGGGTGGCGGAGCATCTCGGCGCCGCGTGGAGCATCGGATTGAGTGGGGGCGCGGCGCTGCTCGGCACCGCGTGGCTGTCACGCCGTCTCTGGCACGGCACGGAGGATTGATGCTGATCACCATCTCGCGGGAATACGGCTCCGGGGGCTCCTCGATCGCCAAGCGCGTCGCCACCACACTCGACTGGCGGTTGGTCGACAATGAGCTGGTCGAGGAGGTGGCCGCGCGCGCCGGGATGAGCGCCGATCAGGTTAGCGAGAAGGAGGAGCGGGGCCCGACCTTCGTCGAGCGACTCGCGCGCGTCCTCACTGTGGCCACACCCGAGGTCCTCGGGCCCAGCACGGCCGAGCTGCCCGAGCAGGAAGAAGCGCGCCTGGTCAAGCTGACCGAACAGGTCGTCGCGGAAGCAGCCCAGGATCACGCCGTACTGGTGGGACGAGCCGCCGTCGCCGTCGTCGGACGTCGCGACGGGGCGCTGCATGTCAAATTGGTGGCGTCACCCGCCTGGCGCGCCGCGACGGTGGCGCAGCGGCTCGCGATCCCGCTGGACGAGGCGCAACGCCGAGTGCGCGACGTCGATGCCCACCGCGCCCGGTACCACAAGCAGTACTACGATCGCGACTGGAATGACCCGCGCACCTACCACATGACGCTGAATACCGAGTGGCTGGGGATGGAGCGGAGTGCGGCGGTGATTGTGGGGGCGGTGAACGGTGAACGGTGAACAGCGAACGGCGAGCCGCGATTAGCGAACAGCGAGGCGTTCCCCCAGGAACTTCGCCGTTCACTGTTCGCCGTTCACTGTTCGCTACTCCTGCCCCTTCCGCCGGCTCGGCCGTACCCGCTGCCAGCCGTGTTCCTCACTTCGGGCAATGCGCTGATGGGCGGCGAGCGCCTCCAGCACCAGTTCACAGGCCGCCACGGCGGTCTCCTGGTCGGCCGGTGAGGCGAAACCGGTCTCGTAGACCAGTGGCAGGAGCCCCTCGACCAGGCCAAAGGCGGCGAAACAGGTCGGGGTGGGCTCGTCGACCGCGATCTTGAGGGCGCCCCCCTGCTCGAACCAGGCAACGATCGGCTCGACGTCGGCCTCGAAGGCATGCTCGGTGAAGACCATGCCGGCGGCGCGCCGAATCAGCTCTCGTGCCACCGACTCGGCTCCCTGCATTTCCCCCTCATACTCCAGCTCCAGCTTGCCGGAAATTGCCGGAATGCCGGCGTAGAGGTCGCTCATCCGGGTCACGGTTCGGGCTGCGCCGGAGGC
Source organism: Gemmatimonadales bacterium (assembly GCA_038326215.1). Taxonomy (GTDB): domain Bacteria; phylum Gemmatimonadota; class Gemmatimonadetes; order Gemmatimonadales; family GWC2-71-9; genus Palsa-1233. The sequence continues at coordinate 8,819 of JBBQJU010000041.1, forward strand.
AATGGCGCGACGCTCGGCGTTGCTCACGACCACCTCGAGCAGCGAGATCGGCAGACGCTGCGACACGCCGGAGCGACGGTCCACGCGAGGATCTTCGCGGGCGGCGAACGCCACCTGCTCGACCGTTTCCGCAATGAACGACGGCACCGTGACGCGGCCATCGTCGCGCGTGAGCCACGCTTCCTGCGCGGTGATCGCCATCCCCTGTTCGAGGGCGCGCGGATAGTGGGTGCGAATCTCGGAGCCGATCCGGTCCTTGAGCGGCGTGATGATCTTGCCGCGCGCGGTGTAGTCCTCGGGGTTTGCGGTGAAGGCCATCACCACGTCGAGCGAGAGCCGTACCGGGTAGCCTTTGATCTGGACGTCGCCTTCCTGCATGATGTTGAACAAGCCGACCTGGATCTTGCCGGAGAGGTCGGGCAACTCGTTGATGGCGAAGAGTCCGCGATTCGCGCGCGGCAGCAAGCCGAAGTGCATGGTGATCTCGTCACCAAGCAAATGCCCGCCCCGCGCGGCTTTGATCGGATCGAGGTCGCCGATGATGTCGGCGATGGTGACGTCCGGTGTCGCGAGCTTCTCGACGTACCGCTGCTCGCGCGGGAGCCAGCCGATCGGCGTCGCATCACCGTGTTCGGCAATGAGCTCACGTGCGTACTTCGAGATCGGCGCGAAGGGATCGTCGTTCACTTCGCTGCCAGCGACGACCGGCACCACCTCGTCGAGGAACTGCACCAGCGCACGGAGGAGGCGCGTCTTCGCCTGGCCACGGGTGCCGAGGAGGATGAAGTCGTGGCGCGCGAGGAGCGCGTTCACCAACTGCGGCACGATGGTGTCGTCGTAGCCGACGATCCCCGGAAAGAGCGGACCACCCCGCGCGAGTGCCGCGAGCAGGTTGGTGCGCAATTCCTCGCGCACCGAGCGGCCGCGGAGTGGCGCGTCGGCCCACGGGCTCGAGCGCAACTCGCCAAGGGTGGTCGGCAACGGGGTCATCAGGGCTCCTGAGGCGGTGGAAAGAAAGGACACAGGGTAGTACGGCGGACGGGGCGGAAGGATCCCTCCCCGGGGGAGTGCCCGGGGGGCGGGGGCGGGGCCAAAACCGGGAAGTTTCTACACGGCAGGAGGTTAGCCGTCTTGACACTTGCCGGACGGCCCCTAACTTGTTGCACGGTGCATCGGGGGAAGCGGCCGATTCTCGGAACCGGCCTCGGTGACCACTTTCAACTCACAAGGAGAAGCAATGCGGAAGTTCGTGATGGCGGCTGCGGTGATCGCTTTGGCGGCGTGCGGCAACAAGGCGGCGGAGCAGGCGGCGGCGGATTCGGTGCGTATGGCTGACAGCGTCCGCGTTGCGGACAGCACGGCCGCGGCGATGGCGGCTGCGGCGGCCATGACGGCCGACAGCATTCGCGTGGCTGACAGCGTCCGCGTGGCGGACAGCACGATGGCCGCGATGAAGAAGGGCGGCAAGTAAGCTGGTCCCCCCACCGATGCACCCACGGCGCCCCGGGCTTCTGCCCGGGGCGTTGTGCTTTCTAGCCCGCCCGCAGCGCCTCGCCCCACTCGGGGAGCTCGATCACTGAGGCCGGGACCCCACCGCCGAGGACGACCGCACCCGGTTCCACTTCCCGTCGAATGAGGGCGAGGGCGAGGGTCCACGGGCCGAACCGGCCCAGCGTCCGGATGGTGCCCACCGTCCGCTCCTCGGCCACGACGTCAGCCGAGGTGGGTGAGGCATCAGCATCCCAGAGCAGGCCGCGGAGGACCCGGTTGGCGTGACCCCGAAAGTGCAGCCGGGCCACCGTTTCTTGGCCCGTATAGCAGCCCTTGTCGTACCGCACGCCGCCGAGTTCGTCAAAGCGGACCTCCTGCGGGAGCGTCTTTTCGTCGATCTCATGGTCGACGGCGGGCCAGCCGACCAGCAGCCGAGCCGCCGCACTCCACCGCGCCGGGGCGGACTTCCACCCCGCGTCCGCAAGCCGGGCGTCGACCACCGCGGCCGGTTCATGGCTCATGACCAGGGTCCGAAACGGCGCGATGCCCGACGGCCGCACTGCGCCGAGCCCCTCGGGGATGGCGGCCTCCGCACCAACGAGCCATCGGAGCGTGGTGGCGCCGGTCACCTCGGTGACCTTGGCGAGACGGGGCGGGATGGTCCGGGCGAGCAGCGTGCGGATCACCTCACCCATTCGCGCCGGGACGAGCACCCACGCGGCATCGCCATCGCGGCGGACCCAGACGTCGGAGATGATCATCCCCTTAGGCGTAAGGAACGCCCCCCAGATCAGGCCATCCGCCGCCATCTTCGTGACGTCGTTGGTCAGCAACCCCTGGAGGCAGCTCATCGTCCCCGGCCCCTCGAGGCGAAAAATGGCGTGGGGGACGTCGATGGCATGATGTCCCTCGACCAGCGCGCGGAGCTCTTCCGCGTTCAGTTCGACGTCGCAGACCATGGCAACTCCGTCGAATGGTGTCCCACGAAATCCGTCCAGAGGCACGCGGGGCGTTCGCGCGCCAGCTCTTCGTGCGGATGGGAGGTGGTCAGCATGGCCACCGGCATGCCCGCCGCCCGCCCCGCTCGCAGTCCCGGCACGGAATCTTCGATCACGACGCAGGCGCGTGCCGGGAGGCCCAGCAGTGCCAACCCCTTGAGGTAGCCCTCGGGGTTCGGCTTGGTCGTGGTGACATCCTCTGCCGCGACGATGCCCACGAAGCAGTCCTCGAGCTCCGCCACCCGCAGGACATGGGTGATCTCGTCTCGGCGCGCGGCGGAGACGATCACCAGGCGTACGCCCTCCGCGTGCAGGGCGCGCACGAAGGGCGCGACGCCGGGCACCAGCGTGAGATCCGCACGGATCAATCGCTGGTAGATCTCCCCCTTGGCGGCGATGAGGTGGTCGAGCATCCGCGTGTCCAGGGTGCGATTGGCCTTGCTCCATGCATGCATGAAACAGCCGCGGTCGTCGTAGCCGAGGTAGTCGCGATAGTAGGTCGCTTCGTCGACGGTGAGGCCCCACGTCGCCAGGACCTCGAGCAGCGCCGCGCAGTGGTGCCGTTCATCGTCGATGATCACGCCGTTGAAATCGAAGCAGACGCCTCTCACGATACGGGCTCCCCGCTGATGCCGGTCACGAAGATATGGTGCGGGTCGTGCTGCTCGCGCAGTCGATCGATCGGACCGCCGATCCCTTCGCGGTACGCGCCGAAGTGGCCGACCGTGCGACGCAGCGCCCAGGGCGCCCGCTCGAGTGTCATCGGTACCTCGCGGGCCGCAAAGTGGTTGCGCACCGCGCGCAGCTGGTCCGCGGTGGTGTGTCCACTCCAGCGAATGCTGCCGGCGAGCGCACCGGCACTCAGCATCCCCTCGCCGAGCAGCGAGAGGACCGAGTCGATGGCCTCGTCGACACCTTCCGGCAGGACGCCAAGACGAAAAGTGACCGGCACGCTGGTCCATCCACGCGAGGAGCCGTTCCAGAGCAGAACCCGCCGCTCCGGCGGCAGTTCATGCCAGTGTAGGTGCGCCGCACCCCTCAGTTGCTGACTCTCCGCCTGGACTTCGTCCCGACTCCCTATCAGGCGCACGGCGAGGAGCCACTCCGGTTCGGAGGCCAGCGCCGGGGAGAGCAACTCCGCCGCCGCCGCCCAGATCGGCTGTTCGCCGAGTTCGCGGGCGACGGCACTGAGTCGATCACGGCTCCCCAGCGCAACCCACGTCAGGTCGGCCTCGGCCAGCGGACGGACCCGGAGCGACGCCTCGGTGATCACGCCGAATCCGCCGAATCCGCCGATGTGGAGACGCATCGCGGGTGTGACGGCCGTGCCGCCAGCTTCCCGCGCAAGGCGGACCACCCGGCCGTCGCCCGTGGCGATGGTCAGCCCGAGCACCTGATCACGGACCGGACCGAAGCCGGCACGGAGGGGCCCGGCGGTGGCGGTCGCCAGCACCGAGCCAATGGTGCGGTCAGTGCGCCCCGGCGGATCCAGCGTGACCCAGCCGTGCTGGTCGCGAAGCGAGTGGCGGAGCTGATCGAGCGACACACCGGCGGGCACGCTCACGCTCTCCTCGGTCTGCGTGATGCCGAGCCGGTCATCGAGGCCTCGGGTGCAGACGGTCAGATCGGCGGGGGGGGCATCGACGCGCCAGGAGCCGCCGCCCTCGATCGCCACCTGCCACGCTTCGTCATGGGCGAGGCCGAGCACTCCGGCCATCGCCTCGGTGGAGGTGGGCGTGACGACGAGGCGGCCATCGCCGTTGGCGCGCACGGCATCTGCGCCGACGGCGGCGGCGATGCGATCCAGGCGGGTGGTGCTCACGCGGGTGGCCGGCGCGGTGTGGTAGGGGCGGGCGTCATCCCCGAAAGATACCCGGGGCAGGGCGCGGTTCAGGCGGCGCGAAATTCTCCCAGATGCCGCACCTCCGGGCATTCTCGCAGCTTGGCGAAGGCACGCTCGCGCAGCTGGCGGATCCGTTCGCGGGTGACGCCAAGGGCGGCGCCGATTTCTTCAAGGGTGCGGGCCTCTTCGGTCGGGTCGAGGCCGTAGTAGAGCGAGAGGATGCGGCGTTCACGGGGGGTGAGATACTGGCGGAAGATCCGGTCGATGAAGTCGCGGCGGAGGATCTCGTCGGTCCGCGTCTCAATCTCGCCGTTCTCGCCCAAGGGAAGTCGTTCCCCGAGGGTCGCGGCGCGGGAATCGCCACTC
>JBBQJU010000042.1:0-13314 GCA_038326215.1 Gemmatimonadales bacterium
GTCGAGCAGGTCGCGCGCAGCCGTCACAGCGGGTCGCAGTGTGTCCACCGCCGCCCCGAGGTCGCGCAGGTTCGCCTCCTGCGTCACGACAGGACAGTGCGCGCGTCGACCGCGCGGGGCCGAGGACGCCAGCGAGGCTATCCGCGCGAGTCCGTCGCTCCATCCGTCGGTCAGGGGGGAGGTTTCGGGCGCGCTTCGGGGGGTACGGCCAATGTTCGGCGTACGCGAAGATGATGGCCGCAAACGAGTTGCAGAAGGGGCCAACGTGGGGCTCCTACTGTTAATCGGCGGGTCACAGGTTCGAGTCCTGTCTCGGGAGCTCAACAAAACGGGTCCACTTCGGTGGACCCGTTTTGTTTTGGGCGGAGGAGCGGTGACGCTACTCGGTCGCCAGTCGGGCCACGGCGACTGCAAAGTCCTGCCCCTCCCACCGACTCGCCTCCGGCCAGAAGAAGGTGAACGCCACCACCCCCTCCGTCAGCCGTTCCGTTGCCAATTCCACGACATGCATCCCTTCTGCGAGTTCCACTGACGGGACGTCGGCATGGGTCGCCCAGCGGTCGCTGCTCCAGCGCACCCGAGCCGACACCGCGACATCGAGACGCAGGCGCGTGCCTGGGACGAGGACGGCCGCGGGCATGTCGAATCGCCAGAGGGTGACTCGTGGCGTGTTGGACAGTTGGACGTACCGCGCGAAGGTCGGTGCATGCCGATCGAACAGCTGTCCGTCCTGCAGCGAACGCAACAGCTTGACGTACTCGGCGTGCGCCCAGACCAGGGGCATCGCCGAGCCGGCCGGGTGTCCGTTGAAGAGTTCGTGCTCGGGGAGGTCGGCGGCCGTCCAGATCTGCTCCGGCAACATCCCGCCATCGCTCGTCTGGGCGCGCATGACCGCGGCCAGCGTGGCCGCCATCTCGATGTGCCCCGCGGCGAGTTCATAGTGCGCGCGCTCTCCGGCAAGGAGCGGCCAGCCTCGCCCGATCCCGGTGCCGTCGAATGGGCTCCCATCGGGCTGTTCCCCATAGCCGTCGCCATTGTACCGCAGCCACGTCGGGCCGGTCGCCGTCTCGATTCGCAGGACGCTGTCGATCACCCGCACGGTGTTCCGGATCCGTGGATCGGAGGCCGCCCGCAGGCCGAATCGCACCAACGCCAAGGCATCGGTCGCGATCAATTCGTGTGCCCGGACTGCCGGCGCATCAGGAGGGCGATTCTTCACCGGAATGACGCCATCGGTGGGGCTGAGGCGGTCTTCGGCGCGACTGCTCCCGATCCGGACGTAATAGCCGGAGACGCCAACGTGCTCGGCGAGTGCCGTCCCTTCCGCGTACGTCCACGATTCGATGCAACTATTCCAGTAGTCCGCGGTGTCGCGCAGATAGACGGCAAGCAGCGGGTCGTCACGCACGTCGGCGAGTGCGGCCGCACTCACCAGCGCCGCAACCGTCGCCACGATCGTGAACGGCGAGTACCCGGCGTTCTCCTCCCATCGGTCCTGGTCGCTCGCCGGCCCCGTTCGCGCGAGGAAGAGGGCCGCGCGACGCACCATCGTCCAGCAGCGAGCCACTTCGTCGACGTCGATCGCACGCTCCCGCCGTGCCAAGTCCACCAACAGAATGGGAAACGCCGCTTCGTCGAGTTGGATCCCTCTCCAGTACGGGGTGCCATTCAGCCACATGTTCTGCGGCCAGTGTCCATCCGCTTCCTGCGTTTCTACGAGGAAGCGCAGCATGGACTTCATTTCCTCGTCGGCCCCCGCCGCGAGCAGGCCGCCGGCTGTCTGCACCATGTCTCTGGGCCAGACGAGATGGTAGCCCGCGAGATCACCGTCGCCTTGGCTGTCGCCCCACGGCAGGGAGAGGCTGGCAATGACCCCACCATCGTTGTTGGCGGACATGTGGGTGCGCATGACCGCGGCGCTGTGGCGGTACAGCGGGAGTCCTGCCGCATCGCTCGGCTCGTCGAGTGGCTGCAGGTCGGCCTGCCACTTGGACCACGCCGCGGCGTACGCGTGCTCCGTGGTGGCGTAGGGATTGAAAAGCGACGCTCGCGCTTGCAGTGCCGCTCATCGGATCGGCGTCACCGAGTTCGTGGGAAGGCCATGGGCGGCCTGATCATCGAGGACCACGCGGACATGCCGGGCGTCACGAATGATGCGGGCCACCGGGAGCACGGCATTGTCCCCTGCCAGCACGCGCTGCATCACCGCGGCTTTCTCGGCCCCAAACACCGCGACCAGGACCTCCCTGGCACCAGAGAGCACGGGGAGGGTCATCGTGAGTCGATGCTTCGGCGGCTTCGGGGCGTCGGGCACCGAGACGGCCGCGCGATCGGTGACCCTGAGCGCCGCGTGACCGGGGAAGAGGGACGCCACGTGACCATCCGCGCCAACGCCCAGCAGGACCATGTCGAGGACGAGTGCGTCGCCCACGATGCGGTGGAGGAGCTCGTCATAGGCAACCGCCGCGTGCTCCATCGACATGCGCCCATCCGTCATCGGATGGAGGTATGCCTGGCTGGCGATGGGGGAGCCTGCCCAGCGCCGGCACGCCTCACCACTGTTCGATGCGGGGTCGTCGGGAGCGACATCCCGCTCGTCGGCCCAGAAGAGGTGGGTGTGGCGCCACGGCACCGGGGCGGAACGGAGATACGGGATCACCGCCGCCGCGACCGACCCACCGGGAATCACCAGCGAAAAGGTGCCACGCTCGGCGACCGCCTGCTGCGCCAGTTCCGCGATTCGGCGGGCGATCCACGGCGCGACCGTCTCGAGGGGGCCGGTCTGCGAAAGGGCGTGTGGGGTGGTGGACACCACAAAGGGTAGATTGTTGAAAGGGCAGTGCGCAACATGATCACCCAACATCACAGCGACGAACGCGGGTCAGCGGCGCCAGATCGGTGGAGGATCCAATGGATATCGGCATGATCGGCCTGGGGAGGATGGGGGCCAACATGGCCCAGCGGCTCATGCGGGGCGGGCACCGCTGCGTGGGATACGATCGATCTTCAGACGCCGTGGCCGCGGTGGTGCGGGAAGGCGCCATCGGGGCGCACTCGCTTGCCGAATTGGTCGCAGCGCTGCCAACCCCCCGTCTCCTCTGGCTCATGGTCCCGGCGGCGTTCGTCGACAGCACCATCAACGATCTGGTCCCGTTGCTCTCCCCTGGCGACATACTCCTCGATGGTGGCAATTCCAACTTCCACGACGACATCGATCGGGCAGCGCGATTGCACGGCGCCGGCATGCACTACGTCGATTGCGGCGTGAGTGGCGGCGTGTTCGGGCTCGAACGCGGCTACTGCCTGATGATCGGCGGCGAGGCCGAGACGGTGCGCCAGCTGGAGCCGATCTTCCAGACGCTCGCTCCGTCGATCGAGTCCGCCTCACCGACACCGGGGCGCGCGGCCACCACGAGTACCGCGGCCCACGGCTATTTCCACTGTGGCGGCGCCGGTGCGGGGCACTTCGTGAAGATGGTGCACAATGCCATCGAGTACGGCATGATGGCGGCGTACGCTGAGGGTTTCAACATCCTCGCCCACGCAAACGCTGGTGCCCAGGACCACCATCAAGACGCCGAGACGACCCCACTCCGGAATCCGGAACGGTATCGCTACGACTTTGACATCGGCGAGATCGCGGAGCTCTGGCGACGCGGCAGCGTCATCCCGTCATGGTTGCTGGACCTCTCTGCTCAGGCGTTCGCCGGCGATCCGGGACTCTCCGCCTTCGCGGGCCGGGTGTCCGACTCCGGCGAAGGCCGCTGGGCACTTGCCGCCGCCAACGACCTGGCGGTACCGGTACACGTGCTGTCGGCGGCGCTGTTCGAGCGATTTGCCTCCCGGGGCGAGGCAGACTTTCAGAATCGCCTGTTGTCGGCGATGCGCCATCAGTTTGGCGGCCACGTAGAGACGCCCGCCCCATGAGGCCGACACGCCGCGATGCCGACTCGCCAGTGCCGTCCGATGCGTTGGTGCTCTTCGGGATCACCGGTGACCTGGCCTTCAAGAAGATCTTCCCCGCACTGTATCAGATGGCACGGCGCGGGGCGTTGCGCGTCCCCGTGATCGGCGTGGCGTCCTCGGCGATGTCGTTGGACGACCTCATCGCCCGCGCGCGCGCGAGTGTCTCCCAGCATGTACCCACCGTGGATGAAGCAGCCTTCACCGTGCTGGCCAAGGCACTCGAGTACGTGCAAGGGGATTATCGAGCCGCGGATACCTTCGCCCGGTTGCGCACGGCACTGGGTGACAGGGCGCACCCGCTCTACTACCTCGCCATTCCCCCGTCACTCTTCTCGGCCGTGGTGGCGGGATTGGCTGGTGCCGGCTGTGTTGCCGGTGCCCGCGTCGTGCTGGAGAAGCCATTCGGGCGAGACCTCGCGTCGGCCCGCGCACTCAACGCGACGCTGCACGACCAATTCGAGGAAGCCGCGATCTTCCGCATTGATCATTTCCTTGGCAAGGAAGCCGTTCAGAATCTCCTCTACTTCCGGTTCGCGAACGCCTTCCTGGAACCGACCTGGAATCGGAACTACGTCGCCAACATTCAGATCACGATGGCCGAGTCGTTCGGCGTGGAGGGACGGGGCACGTTCTACGAGGAGTCCGGCGTCATTCGCGATGTGGTCCAGAACCATCTGTTGCAGGTGATCGGGTTCCTCACGATGGAACCGCCCAGCAACAGCTACAGCGAAGCGCTGCGGGACGAGCAGACGCAGGTGCTGCGGAGCATTCGCTCCCTCGACCCGGCCGAGGTGGTGCTGGGGCAATTCGACGGCTACCAGGCGGAGGCCGGGGTCGCGGCGGGCTCGCGCGTCCCCACCTTCGCCGCGCTGCGCCTGCATCTGGACTCGTGGCGCTGGGCCGACGTGCCGATCTTTGTGCGTGCCGGCAAGAAGCTCGCGCGCACCGCCACGGAAGTCGTGGTCGAGTACAAGCAGGCACCACAGGTGGTCTTCCCGGATGGGCACGAGAGCCGCAACAATTATCTGCGCTTCCGCTTGGGGCCCGAGATCGTGATTGCCATGGGCGCCAATACGAAGCTGCCTGGCGAGAAGATGTCTGGTCACTCGACGGAATTGGTCATGATGGAGCAGGCAGATACCGACGCCCGAGAGGCCTACGAACGGCTGCTCGGCGACGCCATGATTGGCGATCCGACCCTCTTTGCGCGTCAAGACACGGTCGAGGCCGCGTGGGCGATCGTCGAACCGTTGCTGACGGACAGCCGCGTCCCCGAGGCCTATGCGTCCGGGGGATTCGGGCCCGGCCCGGCCGATCGCCTGACCGCGGACATTGGCGGGTGGCACGACCCGGTATGAGTGTCCTCGTCATCGATGTCGGCGGGACCCATGTGAAGCTCCTGATGACGGGTCAGACGGAACCCGTCCTGCTCGACTCAGGCCCCAAGCTGACGCCGTCGCAAATGCTCCGCGCGGTGCAGTCGGCCACCGTCGGTTGGGAATACGACGCCATCGCGATCGGCATTCCGTCGCCCGTCATGCATGGGCAGGTCCTGCGCGAGCCCGACAATCTCGGTGCCGGGTGGGTCGGCTTCGATTTCCCTGCCGCCCCACGCTTCCCTCGGCGACAACGCCTACGCCTTCCTCGGGGGTTTCCGGCTGTGGGACGTCTCGCGCACTTCCACCGGGACCTCTCGACTCTCGCCGCCCGCTCCGATACTCTCCACACTATGACCCTCCCACTCGCCTCCCGCCTCGGGCCGCTTCTGGCCACGAGCCTCTTCCTCCTCGGCGGCTGCCGCGGCACCTTCGAGCCCGACGTCACCGGCCCGATCACGCCGCCACCACCACCCGCCGTGGTGCCCCGCCTGCCGTTTCGGGTCGGGGCCTTCGGGCCCGACTATGCGACCGGCGTGGCGGTGGACGGCTTCAACAGCGCGATCGTGGTCAGCTACTTCCAGGGGTCGGTCGATTTCGACCCAGGGAGTGGCGCGGTCGTGCGTACCGCGATCGGGCCCGCCGACGGCGCCGTGGCGAAGTACCGCGACGATGGCTCGCTGGCATGGGTCACCAACTTCGGTGGGACCGGCGCCGACCTCCCCGCCGACATCGCCCTCACTGCGGACGGCGGCGTGGTGGTCACCGGCATTTTCACAAGCGGCACGCTTTGCGCCGGCCGCCCCGTGACGCTGGTGGGTGCGCGAGATGCCTTCCTGATCAAGTTCTCCGCCACCGGCACCTGCCTCTGGGCAGTCGCCATCGGTGGGGCGAGTGACGTCGACGAAGGGCGTGATGTCTTCGTTGAGCCGAATGGCGACATCCTCGTGACCGGCGCCTTCGCCGGCACCGTCGACTTCGATCCCTCTGCTGGTGTCGCGTTGCTCACCTCGCGCGGCGGGACCGATGCTTTTGTCGCGCGCTACTCCGCTGACGGGGCGTACAAGGGCGTGGCCCAGTTCGGCGGCCTCGAGAACGACGCCGGCTCGTCGCTCACGCGCACGGCGACCGGTGATGTGATCGTCGGCGGCGAGTTTGCCGGCACCGCGACGTTCGGCAACGGCGGCTCGCCGCTGTTGCTGATCTCGGCCGGCGAAAGTGATTTCTTCCTCGCGCAACTCGCGCCGTCCCTCGGCGTCCAGTGGGCGGTGCGCGGCGGCGGCCCCGGCGCCGAGTATCTGGCGCACAACAGCCTGCTGATCGAACCGGGCGGCACACTCGTCGTTGCAGGGATGTTCTCCGGCACCGCCGACCTCGATGGCAGCGCCGGCAGCGCGCTGGTCGTGTCGCAAGGCGGGACCGATGTCTTCCTCGCCCGCTTCGGTGTGGCGGGGCAATACGTCGGCTCGGGGCGACGCTTCGGCGGGGCAGGGAGCGATGGGGTGCAGGGGCTGACGATCGACGCGGAGAACAACTTCTACCTCTCCGGTTGGTTCTCGGGGAGCGTCGACTTCGATCCGGGCGCCGGCCTCACGCTCCGCACCGCCCAGGGCACCGGCGGGGCGGCCGATGCCTACCTGCTGGCCGTCACGGCGGCCGGCGACCTCCGTTGGGTCAACACCCTCGGGGCGGTGGTCGGGGGCGATGCCAGCGTCGCGATCGGCTCGGGACTGGGGCTGACCAGCAACGGCGCCCTCTGGGCCGTGGGCCGCTTCTTTGGCCGGGCCGACCTCGACCCGGGGGTCGACGCCATCTTTGCCCAGAGTCTCGGCGACGCGGAGCAGTTCGTGGTCCGGGTCGAGCGGTCCACCGGCGTCCTTCGCCGCGACTGACCCCACTCGGACCCCCTCCCTGGCGGCCTGCCCGGGGGGCCCCCCGTCCCTAAAGCCCACCCCACCCCCATTTTAGGGGGCTGATTACGGATCCAACCACGGTGGGGCGGCGCCCCGCCCGTCGGTTGGGTGTTGTCGGGAGGCTCCCGGCAGCAGACCAGAACGGTACGCGGGGCGCCCCGCAGGAGTCAGAGGGACCATGGCGAAGACCAGCTGGATCGAGCGCAACGAGAAGCGGAAGACGCTCACCGCACGGCACCGCACGCAGCGCACCAAGCTCAAGGCCGTCATCCGGTCGCTGACGGCGACCGAGGCCGAGAAGGACGCCGCGATGCGCAAGCTGCAGGCGCTCCCGCGCAACTCGTCCCCGGTCCGCATCAAGAACCGGTGTCAGGTGTCAGGCCGCGCGCACGCCTTCGTGCGTCGCTTCGGGCTGTCACGCATTGCATTCCGTGAGATGGCGCTCGAGGGGAAGATCCCCGGCGTCCGTAAGGCCTCCTGGTAAGGCCGAGGAGACGACACCATGGCAAAGAAGGGACGCGTGCAGGTCAAGCTCCGGAGCACCGAGAGCGCCTACATGTACACGACGACCAAGAACCCGAAGAAGCATCCTGAGCGCATGGAGCTGCGGAAGTACGATCCGATGCTCAAGCGCCACGCCGCCTTCAAGGAAGAGAAGTAGTCGTCGCTGCATGTGGATGTGAAGCAACTGGACGGGCCGCCGAGTTGATGTAGACTTCGGCGGCCCGTCGTGTATTCGGCGTCCCCGCCGCCCCGCCCCGCCCCATCTGTTGCGTCCCCGTGTGGAGGTTGTCCCGTCATGCGTCTCGCCCTCGTCCGCTCGCTCCTGTTGCTGGTACCGGTCCTGGCCGCCGTTCCCGTGGCCGGGCAGATTGGCGCTCCTGGGGGGCCGGTCCCGGTGGAGCTTCTCAAGGCTCGCCGCGCCGCCTTCCTCGCGGCAATGCCGACCGGTGTGGCCGTCATCAACTCCAGCAAGATCCGGAGCGTCGAGGGCGACTATCCGCAGGACAGCGACTACCGCGAGGCCAACGACTTCTTCTACCTGACTGGGGTCGAGTCGCCGGGCGGCGTGCTCGTCCTGGTGCAACCCGATTCTGGAAAGACCCCCGGGTCGGCCATGCTCTTCCTCGCACCGCCGCCGATGCGCCCCGATCCCGTGAGCGCGGCGCGCACCGCCGCAGACTCGCTCGGCGCCGCGATCAGTGGATTTGACCGGCTCCTGCCCCGTCGTCCGATGCCGCGAGGGCGTGGCCTCGCTGGTGCCCCGGCGCCGGTCGATCCGATGGACGCGGTGGTGGACTCGATTGCCACGGCCAACAACCTGACGCGCATCGCAAACTACCGCCGTACCATCGGGCCACTCCGTGCCGTGAAGGATGCCGACGAGATCCGCCGCCTGCGCATCGCATCCGAGATCTCCGCCGAGGCCCATCGCGAGGCAATGCGTCAGACGCGCCCGGGGATGTGGGAGTACGAAGTCGAGGCGGTGGTCGAGTACACCTTCCGTCGCCGTGGGGCCGAGCGCGTCGGCTATCCGAGCATTGTCGGGACAGGGTTCAACTCGACGCTGCTGCACTACGACCTCTCGCGTGCACCGACCAGAGACGGTGACGTGATGTTGATCGATGCCGCGGCGGAGTTCGGGTATTACACCGCCGACCTGACGCGCACCTTTCCGGTGAACGGGAAGTTCACACCGCGCCAGGCCGCGATCTACACCCTGGTCCTCGGCGCGCAGCAGGCTGCCATCGACGCGCTCAAGCCCGGCATCACCATGGCCGAGCTCAATCAGATCTCGCGCAAGTACATGGATGACCACTCCGGCACCTTATGCGGGGAAAAGCCCTGCACCCGCTACTTCATCCACGGCCTGGGCCACATGGTCGGGCTCGATGTCCATGACATCAACCCGAACTTCACCCAGCTGCGGCCCGGCATGACGCTGACGATCGAGCCCGGGATCTACATTCCTGAGGAGCGGCTCGGCGTCCGGATCGAGGACGTGCTCCTCGTGACAGAGCAGGGGAACGAAAACCTGACCAAAGGGGCGCCGCGCACTATCGCCGACATCGAGAAGCTGATGGCGCAGGGTCGAAGCGGTGCGGCGAAGCCGGCTGCGGCGCGGACGCGCTGATGGAGCCGGCGGCGTTCCGACGACATGGCCACGAGATCGTCGACTGGATCGCCGACTACCTCGAACAGATCGAATCGTACCGCATCGCGCCCGACGTGCTGCCGGGAGCACTGCGGCGCGCGTTGCCGGCGTCAGCGCCAGAACAGGGCGAGTCTTTCGATGCCATCCTCGGGGACTTCCGGGAACAGATCGTTCCAGGCATGACCCACTGGGGCCATCCGGGATGGTTCGCATACTTCCCCTCCAACGCCTCGCCGGTGTCGATCCTCGGGGAATTCCTCACCGCAGGACTGGGTGCCCAGTGCATGAGTTGGGTCACGTCGCCTGCCGCGACGGAGCTTGAGCAGGTCGTGATGGAATGGTACCGGCAGCTGCTTGCGCTCCCCGACGACTTCACCGGCGTGATTCAGGACACCGCGTCCTCGGCCACGCTGGTCGCCTTTCTGACGGCACGTCAGCGCGCCGGCGGGGACCTCACGCGCTGTACCGCCTATTGGTCGAGCGAGGCGCACTCCTCGGTCGCCAAGGCGGCGCGGCTCGCGGGCCTCGCCGAGACGCAGTGCCGCGTCGTGCCGGTCGATGCCGACTTCGCCATGCGGCCCGATGCGCTCGCGGCGATGATGGCCGAGGACGTGGCGGCTGGCTTGGTGCCGCTGATCGTGACCACGACGATGGGGACGACGTCGTCAACGGCGTGCGATCCGCTCCGGGCCATCGGCGAGATTGCCCAGCGGCACAACGCCTGGTATCACATCGACGCGGCCTACGGGGGCTCGGCGGCCATCGTCCCCGAGCTCCGCCCGCTGCTCGATGGGGTGGAGTTGGCCGACTCGATGGTCACCAATCCGCACAAGTGGCTGATGACCAACTTCGACTGCAGCGTCTATTTCGTGCGCGACGTCGAGGCGTTGCTCGAGACCTTTGCCACCGCGCCAGCGTACCTCCGCACCCGCCATGATGCCGATGTCGTCAACTATCGCGACTGGGGGATCCCGCTTGGCCGCCGCTTCCGTGCGCTCAAGCTCTGGTTCGTGTTGCGCAGTTACGGCGCCGAGGCACTGCGTGCGATGCTCCGCACGCATATCGCGCTCGGGCACCAGCTTGCGGCCTGGGTCGATGCCAGTCCAGCGTGGGAGCGGCTCGCACCGGCGCCGCTCGGCCTGGTCGTGGTGCGCCACGTGCCGCCTGCGCTTGCGGGCGACGAGGCCGCACTCACGAGCCACAATGCCGAAATCGTAGCGCGGGTGAATGCGAGCGGCACGGTGATGGTGACGCAGACCACGCTCGGTGGGAAGTACGCCATCCGCGTGGCGATCGGCGCGTTCCGCACCGAGGAGCGGCATGTGCGGGAGGTGTGGCGGCTGCTGCGAGAAGCCGGCGAACAGGGACCGGCGAACGGCGAACAGTGAACGGTGTCATCCCTCGCTCCTCTCGGGATGACAGTGCGACCTACGACCTACGACCCTCATTCCGGACCTCTCGCATGCCCCGTCGCTTCGTTCTCCTCGCCCTGGTGCTGCAGACCACGACCAGCCTCAACGCGCAGGTCACCGCCTGGAATCCGGCGCTGCTGCAGCGGCCCGACATGAAGGCGGCGATCGCCCAATTGGAACGCGGCTTTCCGAAGCAGGTGGAGGAATGGATTCAGCTGACGCAGATGCCGGGGCTCTCTCGCCACGAGGAAGTGCGCGGGGCGTACGTCCGGCGTGTGATGGAGGCGGAGGGGCTGGAGGTGCGCACCGACTCGGTCGGCAATGTGACCGGCGTGCGGCGCGGTCGTGGTGGCGGTCCGTCGGTGGTGATCGCGGTGCACATGGATGTGGTGCATGACCCATCCGTCGTCGGGATGGTCCGCCGGGAGGGCGACACGCTGCGCGCCCCGGGCATCTTCGACAACACTGCCGGCGTGGCCAACATGCTGGCGATGATCCGGGCAATGAACGGGGCCAGGGTGACGACCCGCGGTGACATCATCTTCGTCGCCACCGTGCAGGAGGAGATCGGGCTGAAGGGGATGGAGTACTGGCTGCAGCACAACGCGCGTCCCGACCTGCTGATCGCCATCGATGGCGGCCTCGGCCCGGTCAACTATGGCGCGCTGGGGATCTACTGGACCCGGTACATCTTCACGTCACCCGGTGCGCATACGCTCTTCTCCCGCGGTGCGCCGACGCCGGTGAAGGCGATGGCGCAGGCCATCCGCGACATCTACGCGCTCGAGTTCGGCCCACTGCCCGATGGCGCCGTCATCAACGTCGGGCAGGTGCATGGCGGAGTGATCTTCAACGGCATTCCCCAGGAGCTGGCGTTCACTGTCGACCTGCGATCGTCCGATCCGGTGCTGCTCGATTCCCTCGACCGGCGGATCGCGCGGATCGCGCGGGAAGCCGCGGCGAAGGAAGGCGTCGGCTTCCGGGTCGAGGCGGAGGTCCGGAACGGGGCAGGGGGGACCGCCGCGATGCTGGCAGGGGCACGCGCGCATCCGCTGGTGCAGACGGCGATCGACATTCACCACGCCCTGGGCATCACGATGTCGATGCCGGGCGCCGAGGAGGCGATTGCGACCGGGGCCACCGACGCCAACCTGGGCGTCGTGCGCAAGATTCCCAGCATCTCCATCGGGCGTGCCAGCGGCGCGGGGCAGCATACCTTGACGGAATGGGCGCAGGCGTCGAGTGCCTTGCCGGCCACGAAGATGGCGATGCTGCTGGCGGTCACGATGGCGGATGCACCGAAGCCGGTGCCCTGAGGTTACTCCGCTGCGAGCACTTCCTTGAGGTACCGACCGGTGATGCTCCCCTTCGTCGCGGCGACCTCTTCCGGTGTCCCCATCGCGACGACGCGGCCACCGGCGGGGCCCGCTTCGGGGCCGAGGTCGATCACCCAGTCGGCACGCTTGATCACGTCGAGATGGTGTTCGATGACCACCACCGTGTGCCCGGCGTCGACCAGCTTGTCGAGTACGGCGATCAACACACGGACGTCCTCCAGGTGGAGGCCTGTGGTCGGCTCGTCGAGGAGGTAGAGCTTGCGGCCGCCGCGCTTCTGCGCGGCGAGAAGTTCACGCGCGATCTTGAGGCGCTGTGCCTCGCCGCCGGAGAGCGTCGTTGCGGGCTGGCCGAGGCGGAGATAGCCGAGGCCGACCTGCTGCAGCTGCCAGAGGGCGGCGCCGAGCTTCGGCTGGTGACGGAAGCGGAGCATCGCCTCGTCGATGGACCAGTCGAGCACGTCGCGCACCGACTTTCCCTGGATCTTCACCTCGAGCACTTCGCGCTTGAAGCGTGCCCCGTTGCAGACCTCGCAGGGCACGAAGACGTCGGCAAGAAAGACCATCTCGACCTGCACCTGCCCGGCACCATCGCAGGCGTCGCAGCGGCCCCCGGCCAGGTTGAAGGAGAAGGTGGCGGGGGTGTACTTGCGCTGCTTCGCCAGGGGTTGCGAGGCAAAGAGTTCGCGCACTTCATCCCACGCCTTGATGTAGGTCACCGGGTTCGACCGCGGGGACCGACCGATCGGGCTCTGGTCCACCAGAATCACGTCGCCCAGCAGTTCCCATCCGGTCATCGAGTCGACTTCGCCGACGGCCTCGCCGAGATGCAGCTTGGCCGAGTGCTCGCCGCTGAGGCGCTGCTCCAGTTGGCGGTGGAGGACATCGTACGCGAGCGTGCTCTTCCCGGAGCCGGAGACGCCGGTGATCACGGTGAGGGTGCCGAGCGGAATCTTCGCGTCGATCCCCTGCAGGTTGTGGAGCCGGGCGCCCTTGATCTCGAGCCAGCGTGGCCCGAGGTCGCGTCGTGCGCTGGGGATGCCGATCCGCTTGGTGCCGAGCAGGTAGGCGGCCGTGAGCGTGTCCTTCGCTTCGTCGACCGGCCCGCTGTGGACCAGGTAGCCACCGCGCTCGCCAGCACCGGGTCCGAGCTCGATC